>JAIOPW010000541.1 GCA_021413665.1 Rhodocyclales bacterium
GCCTGCCAGCGCTTCGGCCACATCTTCCAGCGCCCGCGCGGCATGTTCATCAGCATCAACGACCGCGGCCGCATCGCCGAGATCCTGCGCAACTGGCCGCTCAAGGCCGGCATCATCGTCGTCACCGACGGCGAGCGCATCCTCGGCCTCGGCGACCAGGGCGCCAACGGCATGGGCATCCCGGTCGGCAAGCTGTCGCTGTACACGGCCTGCGCCGGCGTCGATCCGGCGATCTGCCTGCCCGTCACGCTGGACATGGGCACCAACAACGAAACCCTGCTCGCCGATCCCTACTACGTCGGCCTGCGCCGCCATCGCGTGACCGGCCCGGCCTATGACGAACTGATCGATGAGTTCATCACCGCGGCGCGCGAGGTGTTTCCGGACGTCATCATCCAGTTCGAGGATTTCGCCAACCACAACGCCTTCCGCCTGCTGGAAAGGTATCGCAATCGGATCTGCACCTTCAACGACGACATCCAGGGCACGGCCTCGGTCGCGCTGGCCGGCGTGTTTTCGGCGCTGCGGGTCAAGGGCACCGCGCTGGCGGACGAGAAATTCCTCTTCCTCGGCGCCGGCGAGGCGGCGACCGGCATTGCCGACCTGATCGTCGCGGCGATGGTGGCCGAGGGCATCGACCCTGCCGAGGCGCGCCGGCACTGCTGGCTGGTCGACTCCAAGGGCCTGGTGGTCAAGTCGCGCGAAGGGCTGGCGGCGCAGAAACTGCCCTATGCCCATGAGCATCCGCCGGTAGCGGATTTCCTCGCGGCGCTGAATGCCCTGAAGCCGACCGCCATCATCGGCGTCGCGGCCGTGGGTGGCACCTTCACGCCGGAAGTGCTGCGCGCGATGGCCGACCTGAATGAACGCCCGATCGTGTTCGCACTGTCGAATCCGACCTCCAAGGCCGAATGCACGGCGGAGCAGGCCTACCAGGGCACCGACGGCCGCGCCCTGTTCGCCAGCGGCAGCCCGTTCCTGCCGCTGGATTTCAAGGGCAAGCGGATGGTGCCGCGCCAGGGCAACAACTCCTATATCTTCCCCGGCGTCGGCCTCGGCGCCATCGCCTGCGGCGCCACGCGCATCACCGACGAAATGTTCCTCGCCGCCGCACGCACTTTGGCTTCGCAGGTAACACCGGCCGATCTCGATCAGGGCAGCCTGTTTCCGCCGTTGGCCAACACGCGCGAGGTTTCCGCACGCATCGCCGTGTCGGTTGCCGAAGTGGCCTACGAGCGCGGCCTGGCGGCGCGCTCGCGGCCCGAGGACATGATGGCGCTGGTGCAGTCCCACGTGTACGACCCGCACTATCCCGGGTACGCTTAGGATCCTGCGCGGATTGCCGTTGACACCTATGCTGGCGACGACTGAACGCCCGAGCCTGGAGCATCGATGATGGATGTCACCCATTTGCCGCTGGATCTTGCCGCCCTGCTTGCGCTGGCGGCTGGGCTCGGCTGGGCCTCGGGACTGCGCCTGTACACGACGCTGTTCATCGTCGGCCTCGCCGGCCGGATGGGCTGGCTGGTGCTGCCGGAAGGCCTGCGCCTGCTCGAACACCCGTGGGTACTCGGCGCCGCCGGCCTGATGCTGCTGGCCGAATTCTTTGCCGACAAGATTCCGCTGCTCGATTCCGTATGGGACACCGTGCATACATTCATTCGCATTCCGGCCGGAGCGGCGCTGGCCGCAATGGTGTTCGGCGGTCAGGGCATCGAATGGCAAACCGCGGTCGCGCTGCTGGGCGGCACGCTGGCGGCGGGCACGCACCTGACCAAGGCCGGCACGCGCGCCATGATCAATGCCTCGCCCGAACCTTTCTCGAATATCGCGGCTTCGTTCGGTGAAGACGTCGTTGTTTTGACCGGTATCTGGCTGATGTTCGCCCATCCCTGGCTGATGCTGGCCCTGTTGCTGCTGCTCGTCGTGCTGATCGCCTGGCTGCTGCCGAAAATCTGGCGCGGGCTGGCCGGAGTGGTTCGCGGCTTGTCGCTGCCGCGAGCCAGTGTCGGCGGAAGTTCCTGAAATATCGGGCGGGCGGTTTCCCATCGCCAGAATCCGCCTGGCGAAATTTCCCGACCCCGGGGCTGCGGCATCCCGGGTTCCGGTACGCACGCGCTCAGAACACCACCACCTTGTCGGCCACCGCCGTCCAGGCGGCCAGGTCGGCCAGGGTCTTGCGCACCGCTCCGGGCACCAGTTCGCCGTCCTCAATGCCCCTTGCGGTCATGCAGGTTCCACAGAGGCCGACCTCGCCGCCGGCGACGACCATCTTCACCATGTCGCCGGCGTTGTAGTAGCCGGCCGGAACTTTTTGCCCGTCCTTGGCGCAGGCCACGGCGTCCCCCATCAGGAACACCTGCACCTGCTGGTCGGCGAGTTTCGACACGGCCTTGGCCAGGCGCAGGCCGTTGTAGCTGCGCTCCGTGCCATAGGGGGCGTCGTTGAGTATGAACAAGGTTTTCATGCGGATCTCCCTTTTGTAAACGTCCTGTGAATCGTCATTGTGCGGCCGATCGGCTACGCCTGGCTTCGCCCAGTGCGCCCTTGATGCGCAGCAGGCTGCCGTCGAGCGCAGCCTGGCCCAGCCACCACTGGTAGTCGGGCGACTGGTGACCGAGGCCGAGGCGCAGGTCGCGCAGGTTCTCGTCGCGCAGCGTCGCCAGCAGCTTCTCGATTCGCGCCAGTTCCGTCGCCGTCATTTCCTTGCGTGCGAGGTCGAGCAGCGCCTCGGCTTCGCGCCGCTTCATCTCGCCGATGGCCAGCCCGCGCTGCGCGGCCGCCAATTGCCCGGCGACGTAGCGCGGCGAATGGCAGGCGCCGCAGCCGGCCGTGGCCTGCTCGCGGGCTTCGTGGCGCGAAGTTTTCTTCAGATAGTGCTGCGGCGCCGGCGCCTTCGCTTCGAACGCATGGCAAGCGGTACAGTCCGGCGTGCGCCGGCGTTCGCGGCCGGTTTCGATGCGGGCGATGACGCCGTGCTTGGACAGCGCCCAGCTGCGTTCCGCCGCGCCGGCGTGGCAGTCGACGCAGGTCTTGGCAGCCAAGGCGGGGAGGGCCGTCAGCAGGAACAGCCAGAGCGCATGGCGCATCAGTTGTGCTCCCTGTTGTGCGTGGTGTACTCGCCGCCCA
>JAIOPW010000407.1 GCA_021413665.1 Rhodocyclales bacterium
TGCCACGATCCGACGCGGGATAGGGATCGTTCCATGCGCTGCCGCAGGCAGAAAGCAGCAGGACCAGCAGACATGGAAGTGCGCTACGCATGACGGCGAGTTTATCTGATCCGCTATAATTCGCCGCTGGAGTCAACCAAGGATACATTGATGGGATTTCTCGCTGGCAAACGCATTCTGATCACCGGTCTGATCTCCAACCGATCAATCGCCTACGGCATTGCCAAGGCCTGCCACCGTGAAGGCGCAGCCCTTGCCTTCACCTACCAGAACGATCGCGTCCGTGACCGTATCGCCAAGTTCGCCGATGAATTCGGCTCGACTGCGATTTATCCCTGCGATGTCGCCGACGACGGGCAGATCGATGCCGTCTTCGCCGAGCTCGGCAAGCATTGGGACGGACTGGACGGTCTGGTCCATTCGATCGCCTTCGCCCCCAACGAAGCTATCGAAGGGGACTTTCTGGAAGGCATTTCACGCGAATCCTTCCGTATCGCGCACGATGTGTCCTCCTACAGCTACCCGGCACTGGCAAAGGCCGCCCGTCCGATGCTGCTTAAGGGTAACAATGCATCGCTGCTGGCCTTGAGCTACCTCGGTGCGGTACGTACCATGCCCAACTACAACACCATGGGCCTGGCCAAAGCCAGCCTCGAAGCGGCGACGCGCTATCTGGCGTTCTGCCTCGGTCCGCAAGGCATACGCGCCAACGCGCTCTCAGCCGGCCCGATCAAGACACTGGCCGCGTCGGGCATCGGCAATTTCGGCAAGCTGCTGGCCTATAACGCCCACCACGCACCGCTGCGCCGCAACGTAACCGTCGACGAAGTCGGCAACGCCGCCGCCTTCCTCCTGTCCGATCTCGCCAGCGGCATTACCGGCGAAATACTGTATGTAGATGGCGGCACGCATACCACGGCGATGGGCAATGCGGACCCGCTGCCGGGCTAGCCTGAGTCATGCCTGAATCCTCGGATACCATTTCCGGCTAGCCAGGCGCCGGCGACAAAAAAGCCCCGCAATGCGGGGCTTTTTTGCGCGTCGACTGGATCACCGATCCTTGCTCTCCAGAGCGGCCTTGTTGATCGTAACCGGATACTTTTCCTTCAAAGTCGCCATCCAGGCCGAGAACTCTTCCTCCGCGACGAAGCGCGCATATTGCTGGCCCAGGGCGCGGCTGCGTGGATCATCCTTGCCGGCTTCGCCAGCCCTGACCGAACTGATGCGATACAGCGCATACCCGCTACCGGAAAACGCCGTGCCGGCGTGCACCGGCAGTTTGGCGGGATCCGCCTTGAAAACTGCCCGCAATGCTTCCGGTGGAACGCCTTGCGCCTCGGTACGGCTCACGTTGCGCGCAGGCGACCATGCGAGGTTGACCGCTTCTCCTTTTGCCAGCAGCGCCAGCTTTGCTTCGCCATCCTTGATCGCCAACTTTGCCGCCTCTTCGTGAATCAGGCGTTTCTCGATCTCGCCCTTCACTACTTCCAATGCCTGCAGGGCCGCCGCCTTGTGTTCGACAACGCGCGCCGACACCAACGTACCCGGAGCAACTTCCACGGCCTCCGTATTGCGCTTGTTCTTCAGCGCATCGTCGCCGAACAGCGCGGCGGCCAGCTTCTTGTTGTCGAACGGCGGAGGTACCTTGCCGCCTTTGGCGAGCCACTGCGTCTGACGAAGCTCGAGCTTCCATTTTTCCGCCGCAGGCTTCAGGCTGTCCGACTGCTCATAAACCATGTTGCCAAAGGCCTCGGCCGCCTCGGAGTATTTTTTCGTTCCGGTTTCGCGCCGGATTTCAGCAACAATCTCCGGCTTAACCTCGGCAATCGGCTTGACTTGCTCGGGACGCACGCCCGTCAAACGGATGATATGGAAACCGAAGTCGGAACGCACGACGTCGGAAATCTGCCCCTCCTTGAGCGCAAAAGCGACATCCTCGAACGCCTTGACCATCGCGCCACGACCAAACCAGTCCAGGTCCCCACCCTTTGCCGCGGAAATCGGATCCTGGGAATTTTGCTGGGCCAGCCTGGCAAATTCACCCGGCGCCGCCTTTATTTTTGCCAGGAGTTCATCTGCCTTGCTCCTCGCCGCTTTGACCTCCGGCTCCGCAGCGTTCTTCGCCGCGGGAATCAGAATATGGCTGGCACGACGCGTCTCGCCAATCCGGTAGCGATCGGCATGCGCCTGATAGTAGGCCTTGATTTCCTCGTCGCCAACGACGGCCTGCGCCATCAAGGCGTCCCGACTCAACACCAGGAACTCCGCGCGCACCTGTTCCGGCAACTCGAACTGCTTGCGGTTGGTATCGTAGTATTTCTGCACCGCATCGGCCGCCAGCTTCACCTGGCCGACGTAGGCCTCCGGCAGCAGCAACGCTTGTGCAATTTCTCGCTGCTCGAGCTGGGTCACCAGCCAGCGGCCCGCGGCAACCTGGCTACTGATAACGGCGTCGGAAACCGGCAGCATCAATTGCTGCATCGCCATGTCCTGCCGCAGACGCGCCTCGAACATCTCTTTGCTCATGCCCTGCGCCGCGACCACCGCTTCATAGCGTTCTTTCGAAAACTTTCCGTTTTCCTGAAGTGATGGAACACCTGCGATGAACTGGGCAAGCTGCTCGTTACCAACCACCAACCCGGCTTTCTGCGCCTGCTCGGCAAGCAGGCGTTGCGTGACCAGCGAATCAAGCACGGCGCGACGCATCTGCGGCGTTTCAAACAAGGCGGGATCGACTTTTCCGCCCAGTTGGGCGCGCATGCGGTCCTGTTGTTCGCGCAGCGCCGACTGCAATTCCGACACGCTCACCTTGCCGGCGCCAACGGTGGCGACTTCGGCACCGACATCGGCGTTACGCACGTAGGAATCAACGCCCCAGAATGCAAACGGGAGCGTAATCAGTGCCAGAAAGCCCTGGGTAATTTTCTTGTTGTTGCGAACGATATCAAGCATGCTCAAAAACCCTAGATGCGACAAAGGCGAACTCCTGTTCGCCTTTGCTCACTTGCTGTTATGACGGGGCCGAATTGCCATTCCGGTAATCCAGCCAATACGCGGATCTTACACCATCTCGGTCACGAGCATGCGGGGCGCGTCGAGGTGTGAAATTGCATTTGCATAGTAGCCGAGGGTTTCAAGCTGTTCCGGCGCTGGCCGAAACAGCCCGTCCTCTTCCAGTACGATTCGGCGCAGGATCAGCATGCGCAG
>JAIOPW010000408.1 GCA_021413665.1 Rhodocyclales bacterium
GTTGCAGAAGAGAAGCTCGAGATGCTGAAGGAAGATTCGCTCAAGCTGCGCGCCAAGGATCTGCACGAGTTGCTGCGCGCCTGGGAAAACTACCATCGCATCCTGACGGCCGAAGCCCACATGAAGCACATCCAGTTCCGCGAGGAAAGCCGTTACCCCGGCTTCTACTATCGCACCGACAAGAACTTCGTCGATGAGAAGAACTGGCACTGCTTCGTCAATTCGATCTACGACAAGCACTCCAAGAAGTGGACCTGCTTCAAGCGCAAGCACGTGGATCTGGTCGACAAGTCCAAGCTGTTCAAGGCCGCCGCTCCGCACTAAGTACGGCCCAGGCTGTAACATACAGGCCGGAAGCCGCAAGGCTCCCGGCCTGTTCTTTTCTGATTCCTGATCCCTGACCTCTGATCCCTGAAAATGTCCCAGCCTGATATCCCGTTTCCGCAAAGCCCCGTCCTGCCCACCATGGTGGACGAGAAGTACGTCATTCAGTTTTCCTGCCACAAGGGCATCGGCTGCTGGAATGCCTGCTGTTCCAACATCGACATTTCCCTGACGCCCTATGACGTAGTGCGAATGAAGACCCGCCTCGGGGTCAGTTCCACCGAGTTCCTCAAGGACTACACGGTGCCCTATGAAATGGACAAGGACAGCATTGCCGGGGTCAAGCTGCGTCCCGTCGAGAACGGTACCGCCTGTCGTTTCATGAAGCCGGAGGGCTGCGGCATCTATGAAGACCGCCCGACCGCCTGCCGCTACTACCCGGTGGCGCTGCTGTCGATGCGCAAGCAGGATGAATACGTGGACCGCGACTCCTACGCCATCGTCAAGGAAGACCACTGCAAGGGCCACGAGGTCAATCGCCGTATCGCCATCGCCGACTATCGCAAGGAGCAGGGGCTTGGAGAGTATGACGAACTCGCGCGCGGCTGGCGCCAACTGGTGCTCAAGAAACAGTCCTCCGGTCCGTCGATCGGCAAGCCGACCCTGCGCAGCCGCCAGCTGTATTTCATGGCGTGCTACGACATCGACCGCTTTCGCGAATTCGTCAGCGCGGAATCCTTCAACAAGCTGTTCGACCTGCCGCAAGGGGAAAAGGCTGCGCTGCTCGCCGATGATGTTGCCTTGCTGCAATTCGCCTTCCGCTTCCTGCGCCAGGTTCTATTTGGCGAAGAGAGCATTGCGCTCAATGCCGAGGCGGCGCAGGAGCGCCTGGCCAAGGTGCAGGAGAAGCGCCTGATCGAAGAGCGCGAGGCGGCGAAGAAGCGCGCCATGGACGCTGAAGCCGAGGGCGACGAAGGCTTCGACTGATTGAATGAGAGTCGGCGATGGCGATACGGCGATTGACCTCGTGGCCCTTGCAGTGGTCTTCCTTGACGATGGCGTAGGAGTCGCGGTC
>JAIOPW010000450.1 GCA_021413665.1 Rhodocyclales bacterium
TTGAGGAACATGGCGAGGATCATCGGCGCCGGGCCGTTGATGGTCATCGAGACCGAGGTCGCCGGATCGCACAGGTCGAAGCCCGAATACAGCACCTTGAGGTCGTCCAGCGTGGCGATCGAAACGCCGGAATTGCCGACCTTGCCGTAGATGTCCGGACGCGGGTCCGGGTCGCAGCCGTAGAGCGTGACCGAGTCGAAGGCGGTGGACAGGCGCTTGGCCGGCATGCCCTCGGAAACCTTGAGGAAGCGCTTGTTGGTGCGGAAGGCGTCGCCCTCGCCGGCGAACATGCGGGTCGGATCTTCGTTCTCGCGCTTGAAGGCGAACACGCCGGCGGTGTAGGGGAAGGAGCCGGGCACGTTCTCACGCATGAGGAACTTGAGCAGTTCGCCCTCGTCTTCGAAACGCGGCAGCGCGACCTTGCGAATCCGGGTGCCGGAAAGGGTCTCGTGGATCAGGCCGGTGCGGATTTCCTTGTCGCGGATCTTCACCACGTACTCGTCGCCGGCATAGGCCTTCTTCATATCCGGCCACATCGCCAGCAGCTTGCGGGCGTGGGGCGTCATCTGGCCGTCCTTCCAGACGATCAGTTCGTCGAAGTCGTTCGCGTTCTTCTTGCAAGACTCGAAGATGGCCTTGGCGGTCTTCAGCGACTGGCGTTCGCGCGCCAGCGTCGCCTGCTCGGCCACCGCCTTGTGGTAACCGCGCAGCGCATCGGCGATCTCGGCCAGGTAGCGCACGCGCTCCGCCGGCACGATGGCACGCCCGGCCGAGGATGCCTTCACCGCAACCACCGGCAGCCGGCTCTTGGTGAACTTCAGGCCGCGTCCGGCGAGCTTCGGCGCCAATGCCTGGTAGAGCGCGGTGACGCCGTCGTCGTTGAAGCGCGCCGCCATGGTGCCGAACACCGGCATGTCGTCGGGCTTCTCGCCGAAACGTTCGCGATTACGCTGGTACTGCTTGCGCACGTCGCGCAGCGCGTCCTCGGCACCCTTGCGGTCGAACTTGTTGATGGCGACGAAATCGGCGAAGTCGAGCATGTCGATCTTCTCCAGTTGCGACGCAGCGCCGAATTCGGGCGTCATCACGTATAGCGAGACGTCGACCAGCGGCACGATGGCCGCATCGCCCTGGCCGATGCCCGAGGTTTCGACCACGATCAAATCGAAGCCGGCCACCTTGCAGGCGGCGATCACGTCGGGCAGGGCCTTGGAGATTTCACTGCCGGTGTCGCGCGTCGCCAGCGAGCGCATGTAGATGTTGGGGTGCTGGATCGCGTTCATGCGGATGCGGTCGCCCAGCAGCGCGCCACCGGTGCGCTTGCGCGAGGGGTCGATCGAGATCACCGCGATCTTCAGGGCATCGTCCTGATCGAGACGGAAGCGGCGGATCAGTTCGTCGGTCAATGAACTCTTGCCGGCGCCGCCGGTGCCTGTAATTCCAAGAGTCGGCGCCGGCGACACGGCGACGGCCTTGTCATGCAGCGCCTTCTTCGCCTTCTCCGGCCATGCCCCGTTTTCCAGCGCGGTGATGATCTGCGCCAGGTTGCGCAGGCGCTCGGCGCCATCCTTCACTTCCAGTGCCTTGAGGTCCTGCGGCGCGCGCTTGCTGATGTCGATATCGCAGCGCTTCACCATGTCGTTGATCATGCCCTGCAGGCCCATGGTCTGGCCGTCCTGCACCGAGTAGAGATGCGCCACGCCGTACTCGTGCAGCTCTTCCATCTCGGCCGGGACGATCACACCGCCGCCGCCGCCGAAGACCTGGATGCTTTCGCCGCCCCTGGCCTTGAGCAGGTCGATCATGTACTTGAAGAACTCGACGTGGCCGCCCTGGTAGGAGGACACCGCGATGCCCTGAGCGTCTTCCTGCAGCGCTGCGTTCACGATTTCATCCACCGAGCGGTTGTGGCCGAGGTGGATCACCTCGACGCCGGTGGCTTGCAGGATGCGCCGCATGATGTTGATCGAGGCGTCATGGCCGTCGAACAGCGAGGTGGCGGTGACGAAGCGCACCTTATGCTTCGGCTTGTAGGGCACCAGCTTGGCGGCAATGCTGAGATCAGTCATGGTGGCAGGTCCAGTGGGACGACAGTGATTGCATGATAGGCAATCGAAAGCGATGCCGCCATGACACAAAACGACGAGAACTATGCATAATCCGCCATTATGGCCAGATTATCAGCCCAATCGACGAAGCCCGCTGGAAGCCCGCCGACAGTCTCAATTGGCTTTGTAACCGGCATTCTGTGCGGAGTAGCGCGAGCCGGGCTGACGCCCGAAGCCTTGTTGGAAGATGCAGAAATTGCCACCGACTTGCTGCATGACCGCACTGCCCGTATTCCGGTGGCGCGCTACGCGACGCTCTACCGTCTTATCAACGAAAGCCTCGACGACGAAGGCTTCGCCCTGTTTTCACGCCCGCTGCGCCGCGGCAGTTTCGAGTTCCTCTGCCGCGCCGCGCTCTCGGCCGCGACGCTGGAACAGGCGCTGGAGCGCATTGCGCGCTTCCTCCATGTCGTGCTC
>JAIOPW010000515.1 GCA_021413665.1 Rhodocyclales bacterium
GTTGCTGAAGGAGGCGGCACTGGTCAAGGCTTTGCAGCCCATCCACAATCGTAGCCTGCGGCGTAACGACGATGTTTGTTTCTGGCAGCTGGTCGAGGTGAATCCGGGCGAGTGGCGACCGGTGCTGGTCCTGGCGGGCGATCTCGGCTTCCGTCAGCAGGAACAACTGTACGGTCCGTTCAAGACCGCACGGGAAGCGAAGCGGACCCTGACCGAACTGGCGAAGGAGCATGGCCTCTGTCACTCCTTGCTCGGACTGGAGAACCGGATGCCGGGCAAGCCGTGCTTTGCGCACCAGTTGCAGCAATGCAAGGGTGCCTGTGTCGGCAAGGAACTGGTGTCCTTCCACAGCGCGCGCCTGATGGCGGCGTTGGGCCGGCACCGACTTTCAGCCTGGCCCTTCGCGGGGCCGGCGTGGATACGGGAGGGCGACGAGGTGCACCTGATCGACCACTGGCGCCATCTCGGCACGGCGCGCGACGAGGCGGATCTGCATGACCTGCGGGACACTCAGGCTCCTGCCTTCGACCGCGACAGCTATCGCATTCTGCTCAAGGCGCTGGCGCGCATGATGCCGCTGGCGGCGAAACCGGAAGCCTGAACCGGGATCGAGCCTTCAGCGCGCTTCGCCGGCGGGCCGGTTGCGCAGTCGCGCCAGCCGGTCCTTGATTTCCGCCATTGCCGCGGCGGCCGCCTTTTCGCCTTCGAGCACGGCACGGTGGCGGCCGGCGAAATCGGTGGCCGGCAGTTCGGCGGTGACAGGGCGGATCACGATGTCGGCCTCCGCGGTCTCGTAGCGGCTGATGGATTGTCCCATGATGGCGAAGGTCTGCAGCAGCACGTCGAGCGTGCTCGCGGTACGCGCATCGCGCGGCTTGACGGAGATGTCTACGGCGATGACGAAGTTCGCGCCGAGATTGCGCACCGCCTTCGCCGGGATCGGGCTGACCAGGCCGCCATCGACATACTCGCGGCCGTTGATGCTCACCGGCTGGAACACGCCTGGCACGGCGGCGGAGGCGCGCACCGCCATGCCGGTGTTGCCGCTGCGAAAGACGACCGCTTCGCCGCTCTTGAGGTCGGTGGCAACGACGCCGAAGCTGCGCGGCAGTTTCTCCAGCGGCCGGTTGCCTACGGCGCGGTTGACGAAGCTCTGCAGCGCTTCGCCCTTGAACACGCCGCGATCCGGCAGGGACCAGTCGCCGATCTGGCCCTCGTCCATGTCCAGCGCCATCTTCTGCAACTCGAAACCGGAAAGCCCGGAGGAATACAGCGCGCCGACCACGGCGCCGGCGCTGGTGCCGACCACGATGTCGGGCACGATGCCCTGCGCTTCGAGCGCCTTGATCACGCCGATGTGGGCGAAGCCGCGCGCGGCACCACCACCCAGGGCGAGGCCGATCTTGACCGGCACCGGGGCGGGCGGGGGAGGAGGGGATTTCTCTCCGAGCAGGGCGCAGCCGGCCAGGAGTGCGACGGCCGGCACGGCGAGCAGGAGGCGAAGGTCAGCGAGCATGGCGGAAGACCGGATGCTTGAACGGCGCCTGAATTTCAGGCTTCTCGGGATGCCATTCGCCGGTGAGACAAGGTCCGGAGACGGGCGTCCGGGAGCCTAGCTTGACGCGCCGGGCTTCCGGCCGGGGCTCTTGGGCGGAATGTAACCCGCGACGCGGCAGAGCACGGCCTCGACCTTTTCGCCATCGGTACTGAAGCGGGTGACGCTGCACTTGGATATTTCACCACGCGCCGACAGGTCGGAAATCGAGCGGCGTACCTTGGCCAGCGAGAGCCCTGTCGCGGCGGCAATCTCCGAATCGAAGCGCTGGCCGTTGTCTTTCAGGTATTGCATGATCTCTTGCATATCAAATGCTCCGCGTGAATGTGAAGCTGGTGGGCCCAGCGAGACTCGAACTCGCAACCAAAGGATTATGAGTCCTCTGCTCTAACCATTGAGCTACAGGCCCTTCGTGAAACTGCAACGGCTCGCGTTGCATTGCTTGTGCCCCCGGCCCGGAAGAAGCATCCGAGCCGCCCCCCGAGGGGGCCAAGTCGTTCTTGGGGCGGCCCGGCGAACGACTTGAAAGCCGCTGGTAATGCACAATCAGGTTTCTGAATCGAGGAAGCTGCGAAGTTTTTCGGAACGGGTTGGGTGACGCAGCTTGCGCAGGGCCTTGGCTTCTATCTGGCGGATGCGCTCGCGGGTGACGTCGAACTGCTTGCCGACTTCCTCCAGCGTGTGGTCCGTGTTCATTTCGATGCCGAAACGCATGCGCAGCACCTTGGCTTCACGCGGCGTCAGGCTGTCCAGTACTTCCTTGGTGACTTCGCGCAGGCTGGCGAACAGGGCCGCGTCGCCCGGCGACAGCGTCGCCTGGTCCTCGATGAAGTCGCCGAGATGGGAATCGTCGTCGTCGCCGATCGGCGTTTCCATCGAAATCGGTTCCTTGGAAATCTTGAGGATCTTGCGGATCTTTTCCTCGGGCATTTCCATCTTCACCGCCAGCGTCGCCGGATCGGGCTCCAGCCCGGTCTCCTGCAATATCTGGCGGCTGATGCGGTTCATCTTGTTGATGGTCTCGATCATGTGCACCGGGATGCGGATGGTGCGCGCCTGGTCGGCGATCGAGCGCGTGATGGCCTGGCGGATCCACCACGTGGCGTAGGTCGAGAACTTGTAGCCGCGACGGTATTCGAATTTATCCAC
>JAIOPW010000024.1 GCA_021413665.1 Rhodocyclales bacterium
TTGCAAAAATACCTCAATCACCCTAGAACAGATGCTGCGTCGCACCATCTGGGGGCAGGCTTTGCCGCCGGAAGACTTCGCCCGCGTCCGCGAAGGCACCATCGAGCGCACGGTACCCGGCGGCGGATTCGTCTGCCGCAAGGGCGAACCGGTAGACCACTGGTATGGCGTCATCGAAGGCCTGGCCAAGATGTCGAGCGACTGGGCCTCGGGCAAGACCGCGAGCTATACAGGCATCGCGGCCGGCGGCTGGTTCGGCGAAGGATCGATGCTGAAGGCGGAGCCGCGCCGCTATGACGTGATTGCCCTGCGCGACACCCGCGTCGCCTGCATGCGGCACGAAACCTTCCACTGGCTGCTGGACCACAGCATCGCCTTCAACCGCTTCATCATCAACCAGATCAACGAGCGGCTCGGCCTCTTCATCGGCCTGCTGGAATCCGAGCGCTTGCTGGACATCGACGCCCGCGTTGCACGCGCCGTGGCAGCCCTGTTCCACCCTGTGCTGCAGCCGGGAATGGAATTGTGCATCGCCATTTCGCAGGAAGAGATCGGCTACCTCGCCGGCGTCTCCCGCCAGCGCGTCAATCGCGCATTGCAAACGCTGGAACAGGCCGGCTTCCTGACCACCCAGTACGGCGGGGTCACGGTGCTCGACCTGGACGCCCTGCGCCGCTTCGGTGGCTGACGAAGCGCCGTGTCGCCGGCGCCGACTCTCAGGCGCCGGTCAATAGGTATAGAAGCCGCGTCCCGTCTTGCGTCCCAGGTAGCCCGCGGCGACCATCTCCTTCAGCAGCGGCGCCGGGCGGTACTTGGAATCGTTGAAGCCCTCGTAGAACACCTTCATCACCGCCAGCATGGTGTCCAGCCCGATCATGTCGGCCAGCGCCAGCGGACCGATCGGATGGTTGCAGCCCAGCTTCATGCCGGCATCGATTTCCTCGGCCGACGCCAAGCCTTCCGCATAAACGAAAATCGCCTCGTTGATCATCGGGCAGAGGATGCGGTTCACCACGAAGCCGGGGTTGTTCTTCACCGTGATCGGCGTCTTGCCCAGAGCCTTGGCCAGCGCCTCGACTTTCGCGTGCGTCTCATCCGAGGTTTGCAAGCCGCGAATCAGTTCCACCAAGGCCATCATCGGCACCGGGTTGAAGAAGTGCATGCCGATGAAGCGGTCGGCGCGGCCGGTCGCCGCGGCAAGCTGGGTAATCGAGATCGACGATGTGTTGCTGGCAATGATGGTGTCGTTACCGATCACCGCCTCGGCTTCCGCGAGGATCTTCAGCTTCAGACCCTCGTTCTCGGTCGCCGCTTCGATCACGATGTCGACCGCCTTCAGGTCGGCCATCTGCGTCGTCGCCTTGATCCGCGCCATCGCCGCGGCCTTCTGCTCGGCGCTCATCTTCTCTTTCTTGACCAGCCGGTCGAGGCTGCCGGAAATCGTCGCAACGCCCTTCTGTACCGCCGCCTCGTCGATGTCCAGCATCACCGCGTCTATCCGCAAACAACTGTTGCGGCGAAATCACCTCGACGTTATCCGCCGGCGGGTAGCCCTCGCGTACCGGAGCAATCACACAGGCGCGATCAAGCCAGGGATCTTCGCAAGCGGTCCAGAAGCCCCGCGCTGAACGCGGCGCTCTGGACAGCTTGATCTCGTAGCCAACCCGCTTGTCATCGGCTTCCACCACCAAATCGAGCTCCGCGCCGGCCGCGGTGCGATAGAAGCCGTGCGCAGCAAGCGGCGGCAAGCCGGCGATCAGTTGTTCGATGATGCCCCCGCGACAAGCCCGCCGCCAGTATGGTCGCCCCGAGCTGCGGCAGATCGTGTGTCAGCATGGTCTTGATCAGGTCGCCCAGCCAGGCGAGGGATTTCGCCTCGCCTGGCGTCAGATAGCTTTGCGGAAATCCGCCGCGCAGCCACAGACTGGATATCCGCGCCGGATCGGGGTCGCCTCCCCGATCAGAAAAGGCGTCAGTTCCAGATCGGCCGCGCGCCCGGCCAGCGATTCCGACGACGGCCGCAAGAGCTTGCCGCTGGCCGAGATGCGACAAAGATGCCGGCAAAGGTCGCGGCCCGAAAGTCGGCGTTCGCGCCACGGCGAGCAACGCATGTGCCGCCCTATTTGGCCGAGAAATCCGCCCCGGCGATCCACGCCACGTCCGGTCGCCATTTCGCCGCCCAGTCCGGCAGGTCCGCTGCAGGCATCGGCCGCGCGATACCGTAGCCTTGCGCCAGATCGCAGCCGAGCGACAGCAGGCACGAACCGTGCGCCACGGTTTCTACCCCCTCGGCGATGATCTTCCGGCGAAAAGCGATCGCCAGACCGATCACGCCCTTGACGATGGCCAGATCGTCGGGGTCGTCAAGCATGTCGCGCACGAAGCTCTGGTCGATCTTGAGCAGGTTTGCCGGCAGGCGCCTGAGGTAGGTGAGCGAGGAATAGCCGGTGCCGAAATCGTCGAGCGCGAAGCTCACGCCCAGTACGCGGCAGGCGTGCATGCGCTCCGAAACCTGCGCCACATCCTCCAGCGCGCTGGTTTCCAGCACTTCGAGTTCGAGCTGGTTGGGTCTGACCTCGGGCTGCGCCGCCAACATCTGCGCCATGCGCGCGGCAAAATCGCCCTGCTGCAACTGACGCGCGCCGACATTCACGCTCACCGGAATGTCCAGCCCCGCCGCGTTCCACTCGCGAACCTGGAGCAGCGCCGCTTCGATTACCCATTCGCCGAGCTCGACGCCGATCGGATGATCCTCGATGATGGGCAGGAAGTCAGCAGGCGGCAACAGGCCGCGCACGGGGTGCTGCCAGCGGATCAACGCCTCGGCGCCAACCACGGTGCCTGCCCTCATGTTCACCTTGGGCTGGTAGTACAGCACGAACTCCCGGCGGTCGAGTGCGCGGCGGATGTGGTCCAGGCTTTCGCGCCGGATGCTCACGGCCGCGTCCTGATCGACATCGAACAGGTGGAAGCGGTTCTTGCCGGCCTGCTTGGCCTGGTACATGGCCTGGTCGGCGTGGCGCAGCAGGCTGTCGGCATCGCCATCGTCGATCGGAAACAGCGTCACACCGAGGCTGGCCGAAACCTTCAGGACGCAGTCCCTGATCTGCACCGGCGCGGCCGCCGCGCGCAGCAGCCTGGCCAGGACGACTTCGCACTCTTCCACGTTGGCCAGGTCCGCCAGCACGATGACGAACTCATCGCCGCCCGGCCGGGCCAGCGTATCGCCTTCCCGCAGCGCCTCCTTCATTCGCTGCGAAAGTGCGATCAGAAGTCCGTCGCCGGTTTCGTGGCCGTGGGTGTCGTTGACCTCCTTGAAGCCGTCGAGATCGAGATAGACCAGTGCCATCAGGGTTTCGCGCCGCCGCGCCTGGACAATGGCCTGGCGCAGACGGTCCGCCAGCAACACGCGGTTGGGCAGGCCGGTCAGCGCGTCGTAATGGGCGATGTGTTCCAGTTGTTGCTGGTGCTCCTTCATCGCGGTGATGTCGGTAAACAGCGCGACGTAGTTCCGCACCGCACCGCCGGCATCGCACACGGCGGTGATGTTGACCAGTTCGGCATACAGCTCGCCGTTTTTCTTGCAGTTCCACATCTCGCCGTACCAGTGGCCATTGTCGGCCAGCGAACGCCACATTTCGGCGTAGAACTCCTTGCTCTGGCGACCGGACTTGAGGATGCTCGGGTTGCGTCCGATGGCTTCCTCGCAGCTGTAGCCGGTGATGTGGGAGAAGGTCTTGTTGACATCGACGATGCTGCCCCCGGCATCGGTGATGATGATGCCCTCGCGGGCATGCGAGAACACGCTGGCGGCGAGTTGCAGGCGGGCCTCCGCCTGCTTGCGCTCCGAAATGTCGATGCCGGTACCGACCAGGATCGGTCGGCCTTCGAAATCGATGCGCCGACCGGTGAAATAGAAGGGCATGCGGCTGCCGTGCAGACCGACCAGGCTGCCCTCGACCTCGGCGCCGCCTTCCGCGAAGGTGCGGGCGATGGCGGCGACAATCCGCGGCCTTTCGTCCTCGTCGAACAGCGCCGCCGCATCGGTCGCCATCAGCTCCGCGGCGGTTCTCTGGGTGACCGCCAACAAGTTGTTGTTGAACAGCAGGAAGCGGCCGCCGGTATCGATGGCATAGAACACGCCGGGAATGGATTCGACCAGTGTTTCTCGGAAAGCGCGCTGCGCCGCGGCTTCGAGCTCCGTCTGCTTGCGTTCGGTGATGTCCTGAATGGTGCCCAACATACGGGTCGCGCGGCCGTCGTCGGCAAACTCGACCACCCCGGTCACATGGCATATGACTTCCGCGCCGCCGCTCTTTACGATGCGGCACTCGACCGCATAGGAGGTGTTCTCGTTCAGCGCCGCCTTGACCTCGCGATCGAGGCGCTCCCGGTCGTCGGGATGCACCTGCCCAAGGAACAACTCGTAGCTCGGCGACACGGCGCCAGGCTCGAAGCCCAGCAGGCGAAAGGTTTCGTCATTCCATGCCAGCGCGCCCGTTGCGGGATTCCAGTCCCAGGTGCCCACCTTGCCGATGGTGGCGGCGAGATCGTAGCGTTCCTTGGTTTTGCGTAGCTCATCGTCGGTTGCCTTGCGCAAGGTAATGTCGTTCACCACGGCGAAGGAGCCGACAATCCTGCCACCGGCGTCGCGCAGCGGCGAGGAATTGAACAGGCAGGTCAGCTTGTTGCCGACGCTGTTGGTCAGCTCGATTTCATAGCTGGTTCCGGTTCCCGCCTCTTGCGTGATCGCGGAGCGGTCCCTGAAGATTCGCGCGTTCCCGTCATCGACGAAGGAATAGATCGAGCGGCCCCGGATTTCCTCCCCGCTCACCGCCAGCATGTCGCACAAGGCGCGATTGGCGCGTATCGTGCAGCGGTCCGTATCGATGACCCAGATGCCTTCGGCTGCATTGCTGAATATGTCGCGCAGGAACTGTTCGCTCTCACGCAAGGACTCCTCCGCCCGCTTGCGCTCGGTGATGTCGGTATAGCTGGCGCGCACCAGCCGGCGCTTGCCGTCGGACAGGTCGTCCACGCGCACCTCGGCGAGAAGCTCCCGGCCGCACGCGCCGCGCAGGCGGCGTTCGACCACCACCGATTCACCGGCGAAGGCACGCTTCTGCACCTCGCGGATGCGCTCCAGCACGGCGCTCGCGGCATCCGAAGGATCCGGAATGTAGAAACGCTCGATGCCGCCGCCGAGAAGCTCCTGCCGCGAGCATTCGAACAGGCTCTCGGCCCGCGGATTGGCGTCGACGATCCGCTGCGCGTCGGCGTCCACCACGACGATGGCATCGGGGGCGCGCTCGATCAGGATGCGAAAGCGCGCTTCGCTTTTGCCCAGGTCGGCGAGCCGGGCCTTGATTTCGCCGGTCATGCGGTTGAAGGCCTGGCCTACCCGGGCGATCTCGTCGGCGCCTTCGATGTTTACCTCAACATCGAATCGCCCCTGCCCGACCGCCAGGCTGGCGCCTTCGAGCTTCGCCAGGTGGCGCATCAGCCAGGTGCCAAGCAGCGTCAGCAGGAGGATCGACAGGGCGATCTCGATGAACGCGATGGCGATGCTCTCCCGCACCAGCTTTGTCCGCGCCGCGTGGAGGAACTCGGTCGACAGGCCGAATTGCAGCCGGCCGTAGATCTGGTTGTCAATGGCGATCGGCATTTCGACATCGAAGCGCCTTGTCTCGCTGCTGACACCGGGATGCACCTGGACTTTCGGCAGGGCCGTGCCGACCGGCCAGCCGTCGCCGGCAACCCATTTTCCGCTCTTGTCGAACAGGGCGAAGTAGGTGACGCCATCCCCGCGCCGGCTCTGGGCGAAAACGCCCTGGATGGGGCCGTAATCGAGCTGGGCCATGGACGGTGCGATGGCGGCATTGAGCAGCACCGAGAGTTCGCCCAGGCGCAGATCGACCTGCTCGTGCAGGCTGTTTTCGATCAGCCGCACGTTGTTCAATACCAGTGCGGCCAGCATCACGGCCTCGATGACAACGGCGCCGGCGATCAGCTTCCAGCGCAGGGGCCAGGCCTTGCGGGAGAACGCCACGGCTCAGCCTCCCGGACCGGCCGCCAGCAGGCGGCGCAGTTCCGGCAAATAGACGTCGAGCTTGCGCACGTTTTTCGGCGCCGCCCTGACCACGTTCTTGTAGTGGCTGACAAGCAGGAAGCGCTTCCCCTCTTCGGTGGCGGCAAAGCTCATCAGTGAAGCCTCCAGACGCTGCCGGTCGCGCGCCGGCATGGCGGGATGGACCAGGATCAGCGTGCTGGGCATGGACGGAACCTCTTCGGTCTGGAACAGGATGCGCAACTCGCCCTGCCGTTCCTGCGGAATCTGGCCGATGGCGAAATTCACCGTGATCGCGGCATCGACGTCGCCCGCAGCGACCGACAGCAGCGCCGAATTCTGCGAAACGGCGGGGACGATGACCAGATCGCTCAAGGCGACGCCGCGCTTTTCAAGCTCCTTCAGGGTCAGGATCGAATTGAGCACCAGCCTGTCGTTGATCGCCACGGTCCTGCCGCGCAACTGATCGAGGCTCCTGATCGGCCCATTGCTGCGGACCGAAATGACACCCGTCAGCGGCCGCTCGAAGCTGCCGATCGGCACGTAGCCGCCGTCTATCTGCGCCAGCCGTCCCATGTGCGGCGCGGTGAACACGATGTCGTAGTCGGGCCGGACGATGCGCTCGACATGCGTGCGTATGCTGGGCGCCGAGAAAAGATCCACCGCGCGTCCGACATCCCTTTCGAAATGCCGTGCCAGCGGCTGGAACAGCGGCACCAAGACATTAGGTGACAGGTAGGGAATCAGCGCCATGCGCAACGGCGCCTGCTGCGCTCGGGCCGGGCCGGCCGCCGCCAGCAGGTACAGTCCCGCAAGCAGCGCGGCCAGCATGGCGACCAGCCGGCGCGGCGCGCGCCACACGCGCTTGCCAATATCGGGACAACGGGTATCCATTCCTTGCCGCCTCCGCCCATCGTCGCGCCATGAAGGATAGGAAATCCAATGGCCTCTTCAGGAGTATGGCTGACGCCGGGCGCCGCAGTCAATCGCCTGTTTTGGGCTGAAATGCGCACGATCCACGATTTCGCGCAGTGACGCACCTGACGGGCGACACGCTGATCGAACTTGGCTGGCCAGCGCGCCGCTGCGCCAGGGAAACTTCCGGACGGGAGAGGATGCCGCCTCTTACATCGACCGCCGGTACTGCCCACCGACCAGATACAAAGCATTGCTGATCTGCCCCAGCGAGCAATGCCGCACAGCCTCCATCATCACGGCGAAGACGTTGGTATTGTCGATCACGGCCTGACGCAGCTTGGCCAGGCAGGCCTCGGACTGGTCGGCATTACGCTGCTGGAAGTCCTTGAGGCGCGTGAGTTGGGACTGCTTTTCGTCGTTGGTCGACCGCGCCAGCTCGATCTCGCTGGCGACCCCGGAGCCGTGCGGATTGAGGAAGGTGTTGACGCCGATGATCGGGTAGGAACCGTCGTGCTTGCGGTGCTCGTAAGTCATCGACTCTTCCTGGATCTTGCCGCGCTGATAGCCGGTCTCCATGGCGCCGAGTACGCCGCCACGGCTGGCGATGGCCTCGAACTCCTTGAGCACGGCCTCTTCCACCAGGTCGGTCAGTTCCTCGATGATGAAGGCACCCTGGTTCGGGTTCTCGTTCTTGGCCACGCCCCACTCGCGGTTGATGACGAGCTGGATGGCCATGGCGCGGCGCACGCTCTCCTCGGTCGGCGTGGTGATCGCCTCGTCGTAGGCGTTGGTGTGCAGCGAATTGCAGTTGTCGTAGATGGCGATCAGCGCCTGCAGCGTGGTGCGGATGTCGTTGAAGTCCATCTCCTGCGCGTGCAGGCTGCGGCCGGAGGTCTGGATGTGGTACTTGAGCTTCTGGCTGCGCTCGTTGGCGCCGTACTTGTTCTTCATCGCCACGGCCCAGATGCGCCGCGCGACACGGCCGATCACCGAGTATTCCGGGTCCATGCCGTTGCTGAAGAAGAAGCTCAGGTTGGGTGCGAAGTCGTCGATGTGCATGCCGCGCGCGAGATACGTTTCGACATAGGTGAAGCCGTTGGCCAGGGTAAAGGCAAGCTGGCTGATCGGGTTCGCCCCGGCTTCGGCGATGTGGTAGCCGGAGATCGAGACCGAATAGAAATTGCGGATCTGGTTATGAACGAAGAACTCGGCGATGTCGCCCATCATCTTCAGCGCGAACTCGGTGGAGAAGATGCAGGTGTTCTGGCCCTGGTCCTCCTTGAGGATGTCGGCCTGCACCGTACCGCGCACCGATGACAGCGTCCATTCGCGGATCTTCTCGGCTTCGTCCTCGGTGGGCTGGCGGCCGTTGTCGGTGACGAACTTGGCAATCTGCTGGTCGATCGCGGCATTGAGGAACATGGC
>JAIOPW010000516.1 GCA_021413665.1 Rhodocyclales bacterium
CCGGACAACAAGCCGCACCTGCACCCGACGCTGCTGAAGAACTACGGCAACTGGAAGTACCACGACCGGCCCCGTCCCGGCGTGCTGCACCACGTCTCGCATACCGGCGATGAAATCTGGACGGTGCGCGCCGGCACCCAGCGCCAGATGGACGTCTACACCATCCGCACGCTGTGCGACATCGCCGACAAGTTCGCCGAAGGCTTCGTCCGCTTCACGATTCGCTCCAACATCGAGTTCATGGTCGCCGACCCGAAGAAGGTCGATCCGATGATCGCCGAGCTCGAAAAGAACGGCTTTCCGGTGGGCGGCACAGGCAATTCGGTCTCGATGGTGTCCCACACCCAGGGCTGGCTCCACTGCGACATTCCCGGTACCGACGCCTCCGGCGTGGTCAAGTCGATGATGGACGAGCTCTACAACGAGTTCAAGACCGAAGAAATGCCGAACCGCGTGCATATGTCCACCTCCTGCTGCGAAATCAACTGCGGCGGCCAGGCCGACATCGCCATCATCATCCAGCACACCAAGCCGCCCAAGATCAACCACGACATGGTCGCCAACGTCTGCGAGCGCCCCACCGTGGTCGCCCGCTGCCCGGTTGCCGCCATCCGTCCGGCACTGGTCAACGGCAAGCCCTCGCTCGAAGTCGATGAGAAGAAGTGCATCTGCTGTGGCGCCTGCTATCCCCCCTGCCCGCCCATGCAGATCAACGATCCGGAGTATTCCAAGCTGGCGATCTGGGTCGGCGGCAAGAACTCCAACGCCCGCGGCAAGCCGACCTTCATGAAGATGGTTGCCTCCGGCCTGCCCAACAACGCTCCGCGCTGGCCCGAGGTCAACGCCGTGGTCGGCAACATCCTGCGCACCTACAAGGCCGACGCCCGCCCCTGGGAGCGCCTCGCCGACTGGATCGACCGCATCGGCTGGCCGCGCTTCTTTGAAAAGACCGGCCTGCCCTTCACCAAGTACCTGATCGACGACTGGCGTGGTTCGCGCGCCAATCTCAACGCTTCGACCCACATCCGCTTCTGAGCG
>JAIOPW010000037.1 GCA_021413665.1 Rhodocyclales bacterium
CAAGCGATAGTCGAATGCCTTGAGGCGGATGCGTATCTTCTGGCTTTGCATTACAAGTCCTTAAAGAGCGAGGTCGCAAATCGCGAAAGGGCGAGATTTTATCGCCCTTTTCGCTGTATTGCAACAAAAGTTATTCGATGACCTTGGCGACGACACCGGCGCCGACGGTACGACCGCCTTCGCGGATGGCGAAGCGCAGACCTTCTTCCATCGCGATCGGCGCAATCAGCCGCACCGTCATCGCCACGTTGTCCCCCGGCATCACCATCTCCGTCCCGGCCGGCAGTTCGATGCTGCCCGTGACGTCCGTGGTGCGGAAGTAGAACTGCGGCCGATAGCCGTTGAAGAACGGCGTGTGACGGCCGCCTTCGTCCTTGCTCAGGATGTACACCTCGGAGCTGAAGTGCGTGTGCGGGGTGATGCTACCCGGCTTGGCCAGCACCTGGCCGCGCTCGACTTCTTCACGCTTGGTGCCGCGCAGCAGCACGCCCACGTTGTCGCCGGCCTGACCCTGGTCCAGCAGCTTCCTGAACATTTCGACGCCGGTACAGGTGGTCTTGACGGTGGGCCGGATGCCGACGATTTCGATTTCTTCGCCGACCTTGACCACCCCACGCTCGATACGACCGGTGACTACGGTGCCGCGGCCGGAGATGGAGAATACGTCTTCTACCGGCATCAGGAAGGTGCCGTCAATGGCGCGCTTCGGCATCGGGATGTAGGTGTCCAGCGCTTCCGCCAGGCGGAAGATGGAGGGTTCGCCGATGTCGCTTTGGTCGCCTTCGAGGGCGAGCTTGGCGGAGCCGATGACAATCGGGGTGTCGTCGCCGGGGAAGTCGTATTTGCTGAGCAGTTCGCGCAGTTCCATTTCGACCAGTTCGAGCAGTTCGGCGTCATCGACCATGTCGCATTTGTTCATGAATACGACCATGTAGGGCACGCCAACCTGGCGCGCCAGCAGGATGTGTTCGCGGGTCTGCGGCATGGGGCCGTCGGCCGCCGAACAGACCAGGATCGCGCCGTCCATCTGCGCCGCTCCCGTAATCATGTTCTTCACGTAGTCGGCATGGCCCGGACAATCCACGTGCGCGTAGTGCCGGCTCTTCGTCTCGTACTCGACGTGCGCCGTGTTAATGGTGATGCCGCGTGCCTTTTCTTCCGGCGCCGCATCAATCTGGTCGTAGGCCTTCGCCTCACCACCAAACTTCGCCGACAGCACCGATGTCATCGCCGCCGTCAAGGTCGTCTTCCCATGGTCTACGTGACCAATCGTCCCCACGTTTACGTGCGGCTTCGTCCGCTCAAATTTCGCTTTCGCCATGATCATTACCCCAACAAAAATGCACTAGAAAATGGTGCCCTTGGCGTGGATCGAACACGCGACCTCTCCCTTACCAAGGGAGTGCTCTACCACTGAGCTACAAGGGCTGAAACCTTTTGCTGCAGAACCTGGAGCGGCGAGAGGGAATCGAACCCTCGTCATTAGCTTGGAAGGCTAAGGTTCTACCATTAAACTACCGCCGCCCGCCCTACCCGTCCGCCAACCAAGTTATCTAACTAATTGTTTCTACAACATATTGGTGGAGGGGGAAGGATTCGAACCTTCGAAGGCAGAGCCGTCAGATTTACAGTCTGATCCCTTTGACCGCTCGGGAACCCCTCCAACTGAACCCGTGATTATCTCCAAATTCGGCAATTCCGTCAACGAGTACTCAATTGCTGTTCCGCGCCCTCTTGAGCGCGAGATATCTGGAGAAGCCCCTTGATACAACCCTCCGGTCCTTTCCAACCAAAGGCATGCGGCATGCCGGGATCGGGAAAGGCCGGGCGTAGAATCCGGCGACATGCAGAAACCGGAGATCGTCATGAACGCCCCAGCCGACCGACCACCTCTACCCCGGGAGCTATCCACGGCACTTGCTGCTCGTTTCGGACCGCGTTTCTCGGTTGCCGCCGCGGTCAGGTTGCATCATGGCAAGGACGAGTCCTCATACGCACCGATGCCGCCGGATGCGGTGGTTTTTGCCGAATCCACCGCGGAAGTCGCCGAAATCGTCGCCCTGTGCCATCGCTTTCGTACCCCGGTCATTGCCTATGGCACCGGCACCTCACTGGAAGGGCACCTGCTAGCCTTGCAGGGCGGGGTGTGCATCGACCTTTCCGCACTCGATCACGTCGTCGCCGTGCGCCAGGAAGATCTGGATGCCACGGTGCAATGCGGCGTCACGCGCAAAGCCCTCAACGCGGCCCTGAACGGAACCGGTCTGTTCTTTCCAATTGATCCGGGCGCAGACGCCAGCCTTGGCGGCATGGCGGCGACGCGCGCCTCGGGCACCAACGCCGTTCGTTACGGCACGATGCGCGAGAACGTGCTGGGAATGACCGTGGTGCTGCCGGACGGACGCATTCTCAAAACCGGCGGCCGGGCCCGCAAGTCGGCGGCAGGCTATGACCTGACGCGCCTGATGATCGGCTCCGAAGGCACCTTGGGCATCATCACCGAACTCACGGTACGGCTGTATCCGGTGCCGGAAGCCATCTCGAGCGCCGTCTGCGCCTTTCCGACCCTCGCCGCGGCAGTCAAAACCGTGATCCAGACCATACAGCTCGGCGTGCCGGTGGCGCGCATCGAGTTGCTGGACAAGCTGGCCATTTCCGCCATCAACCGCCACAGCAAAACCACGTTGCGCGAAGAACCGACCCTGTTTTTCGAGTTTCATGGCTCGCCGACCGGAGTCAAGGAACAGGCGGAAACGGTGCAGGAGATCGCGGCCGAACACGGCGGGCAGGATTTCGAGTGGGCGACACGCCCCGAAGATCGAAGCAGGCTATGGCAGGCGCGGCACGATGCCTATTACGCCGGCATCGGTCTCAAGCCCGGCTGCCGCGCCCTCACCACCGACGTCTGCGTGCCGATTTCCCAACTTGCCGCCTGCATCGACGAAACTTACCAGGATCTGGAGGAGAGCGGCTTCACGGCACCGCTGGTGGGCCATGTCGGCGACGGCAACTTCCATCTGGTGCTGCTCGTCGATCCCGACGACAACGACGAACTCGGCCGTGCCAAGGAGTTCGCCGCGCGCCTGGCGCAACGGGCAATCCACATGGACGGTACCTGCACCGGGGAGCATGGCATCGGCATTGGCAAGCAGGCCTACATGGCGCTGGAACACGGCGACGTGGCGATCGACGTGATGCGGGCGCTGAAGCGCGCCATCGATCCGGACAACATCCTCAATCCAGGCAAGATCCTGCCGCCGCAATGAACGCGCCGCTGCGCAGCATCACGCTTGAGGACAAATACTCCCTGACCCGGGGTCGGGTGTTTCTTACCGGTACCCAGGCCCTTGTGCGCCTGCTGCTGCTGCAACGCCAACGCGACGCGCTGGCCGGGCTGAATACCGCCGGCTACGTGTCCGGCTATCGCGGTTCGCCGCTGGGCGGGCTGGACCAGGCCCTGTGGAAGGCCAAGACGCATCTGGAGCAAAATCAGGTCATATTCCAGCCTGGCGTCAACGAAGACCTTGCCGCCACCGCGCTGTGGGGCACGCAGCAGGTCAATCTCTCCCCCGGCGCACTGCATGACGGCGTGTTCGGCATGTGGTACGGCAAGGGGCCGGGCGTGGATCGCTGCGGCGACGTGTTCAAGCACGCGAATTCCGCCGGCACGTGGAAGCATGGGGGCATCCTGGCGGTGGCCGGCGACGACCATGCGGCGCGCTCGTCCACCGTGGCGCACCAGTCGGAACATGCATTCAAGGCGGCGATGATGCCGGTGCTGGTGCCGGCAGGCGTCCAGGACTACCTCGACCTTGGCCTGCACGGCTGGGCCATGAGCCGCTACTCGGGCTGCTGGGTCGGATTCAAGGCGGTGGCCGATACGGTTGAATCGTCGGCCTCGGTGGATATTTCCCCAGACCGCGTGCGCATCGTGCTGCCTACCGATTACGCGCTACCGACCGACGGCCTCAA
>JAIOPW010000025.1 GCA_021413665.1 Rhodocyclales bacterium
CGCCCGCGTGGTGAATTTTCCGACGCGCGGCATCGGCGCGCGCAGCCTCGAAACCTTGCAGGACGCGGCGAAGGTCGCCAACAGCAGCCTGCACGCGGCGATTCCGCAGGTCGGTGGCGCCGGCGGCGCCAAGCTCGCCGCTTTCGCGCAACTCATCGTCACGCTGCGCGACGCCGCGCACCTGCCGCTGCCGGAACTGGTCGACCACGTGCTCGAACTGTCCGGCCTGCGCGCCCACTACAAGAACGAAAAGGAGGGCCAGGAACGGCTGGACAACCTCGACGAACTGATCAACGCTGCCGCCAGCTTCGTCGCCGAGGAAGGCACGCCCGACCCGGACGGCGAGATCACCGGTCAGTACGGCAACGACCTGTCTTCGTTCCTGGCGCATGCTTCGCTCGAAGCCGGCGAACACCAGGCCGGCGAGGGCGACGACGCGCTGCAACTGATGACCGTGCATTCGGCCAAGGGCCTGGAGTTCAATGTCGTCTTCATCAGCGGCCTGGAGGACGGCCTGTTTCCCCACGAGAATTCGCTGACCGAAACACGGGACGGAAAGTCGGGCCTGGAAGAAGAGCGGCGCCTGATGTACGTCGCCGTCACCCGCGCCCGCCAGCGGCTCTACCTGAGCTTCGCCCAGACCCGCATGCTGCACGGCCAGACCCGCTACAACCTGCCTTCGCGCTTCCTCGACGAGGTGCCCGGGGAACTAATCAAGTGGCTGACGCCGCGCGCCGGGGCCGGCGGCTTCGCCGTGCAGGATTCGGCCGGCCGTGGCTATGGATCGTCCGGCGCTTCTTCCTATGGCGCCACTGCGCGCCGCGGCGAATCCTCCGGGGGCAGCGGCTTTCGCATCGGCCAGAGCGTGATGCATCCCAAGTTCGGCCTCGGCGTCATCATCAACGCCGAAGGCAGCGGCACCGATGCCCGCGTACAGGTCAATTTCGGCAACGCCGGCATGAAATGGCTGGCCCTGTCGGTCGCCAAGCTGGAGGCAGCATGATGACAACATTCCCCCCAGCCCCCTTTCCAGGAAAGGGGGTGATGCCGGTTCAGCCGCTGCGCCGGCTTCCGGGTTTTGACGTGCTGCCTCCTTGGGGCGGCCCGGCGGAGGCAGCATGAAAACCATCGACGTCAACGGCATTTCTGTTCGCTATCAGGTCGAAGGCCGCGGCCCCTGGGTCACGCTGTCGCATTCGCTGACCTGCGACCTGACGATGTGGGACGCGCTCGCCGTGGCGCTGGCGCCGACTTTCACGGTGCTGCGCTACGACACCCGCGGCCACGGCGGAACGACGGCAGCGCAAGGCGCCTACAGCTTCGACCAGCTCACCGCCGATGTGATCGGGCTGCTCGATGCGCTGCAGGTCGAGCACACGCATTTCGTCGGCCTGTCGATGGGCGGCATGATCGGCCAGCACTTTGCCCTCGCGGCGCCACAGCGGCTGGACCGGCTGGTGATCGCCAACTCCACCAGCCGCATACCGCCCGAGGCCGGCCCCTTGTGGGATGAGCGCATCGCCATCGTCCGCGCCCAGGGTTGCGCCGGTGTGGTCGAGGGCACGCTGGGGCGCTGGTTCACATCGGGCTTTCGCGCGGCGCGGCCCGCCGAAGCGGCACGCATTGCCAAGCTGATCGCCGACACGCCGGCGGCCGGCTACATCGGTTGCGCCGACGCGATTCGCGCGCTCGACATCACGGCCAGGATAGGCGCGATCCGGGCGCCGACCCTGGTCATCGCCGGCGCCGACGATCCCGGCACGCCGCCGGCGATGTCCGAAGTCATCGCCGCGACGATCCCCGGCGCACGGCTCGAAATCATTCCGTCTGCGTCGCATCTATCCTGCATCGAGCAGCCGGAAACCTTCAACCGGCTGGTCGCCGCTTTCCTGAAAGGCTGAACATGGATCTCGGAATCAAGGGCAAGGCCGCACTGGTGTGCGCATCGAGCAAGGGGCTGGGTCGCGGCTGCGCGTTTGCGCTGGCGCGCGAAGGCGCCAATGTCACGCTGGTGGCGCGCGGCGCCGAGGCGCTGGAAAAGACCGCGACGGAAATCCGCGCCGCGACCGGCGTCGATGTCGTCACCGTCGCCGCCGACATCGTGACGGTGGCCGGCCGTGCCGCCGCGCTGGCGGCCTGCCCGCAACCGGACATCCTGGTCAACAACGCCGGCGGCCCGCCGCCCGGCGATTTCCGCAACTGGTCGCGCGACGACTGGCTGGCCGCACTCGACGCCAACATGCTGGCGCCGATCGAGTTGATCAAGGCCGCGGTCGACGGCATGATCGATCGCCGCTTCGGCCGCATCGTGAATATCACCTCGGCCGCGGTCAAGATGCCGATCGACGTGCTGGGCCTGTCCAACGGCGCGCGCTCCGGCCTCACCGGCTTCGTCGCCGGGCTGGCGCGCAAGACCGTGGCGCACAACGTCACCATCAACAACCTGCTGCCCGGCTTCTTCGACACCGACCGCATCGCCACCGTGATCGGTGGCCAGGCCAAGGCGCGCGGCCTGCCCTACGAGCAGGTGCTGGCCGAGCGCGTGGCGACGATTCCGGCGGGCCGCATCGGCAATCCCGAGGAATTCGGCGCCGCCTGCGCCTGGCTCTGTTCGGCGCAGGCCGGCTACATTACCGGGCAGAACTGGCTGCTCGACGGCGGGGCGTATCCCGGCACTTTTTAAGATCACCGTATTTCTTCAACGAATTGTCCAACTGGAGTAGATGATGCCTGGCTTGCTGCCCAACGTGGATCCCGACGGGCTCCTCGAATATTCCGTGGTCTATACCGACCGTACGCTCAACCACATGTCGCAGGCCTTCCAGGGCGTCATGCGCGACGTTTCGGCCACGCTGAAGCGCGCTTATGGCGCGGCGGCCGTGGCCATCGTGCCGGGCGGCGGCACCTTCGCCATGGAGGCGGTGGCGCGCCAGTTCGCCACCGGCCGCAACTGCCTGGTGCTGCGCAACGGCTGGTTCAGCTTCCGCTGGTCGCAAATCCTCGACATGGGTGCCATCGCCTCGGCGACCACGGTGCTCAAGGCCCGGCGCAATGGCGACGGCGCGCAAGCGCCCTTCGCCCCGGCGCCGATCGACGAGGTGGTGGCGACGATACGCCGCGAGCGCCCCGCCGTGGTCTTCGCGCCGCACGTCGAAACCGCCTCCGGCATGCTGCTGCCTG
>JAIOPW010000026.1 GCA_021413665.1 Rhodocyclales bacterium
ATGCTGGGCGCCGTTGCCGAGCGGCGCATGCCGGGCGAGGAGGCCGACCTGGCCGCCGAACTGAACGCGATGATGCCGGTTCCCGAACAGGCCCCCGAACCTACTGTCGAACAGGCTCCGGAAACGGCTGTTGAAGCCCCTGTCGAACAGCTTCCCGAACAGCTTCCCGAACAGGCGCTCGAACTGACCGCCGACCCGCTTGTCGTGCCTGCGGCCGCGGACGCCGTGCCGGAAATCAGCTTGACCGCGGCGGAGCGCCGTGCCGCCCGGATCGAAGACGAGATCGACACCCAGGTATTGCCGCTGTTCCTCGAGGAAAGCGTCGATCTGATGCGCGATATCGGCGGCTTGCTGCGAGACTGGCGGTTGGCTCCGGACAATGCCGAGACAGCCCGCACGCTGCAGCGCGCCCTGCATACGCTCAAGGGCAGCGCACGAATGGCCGGTGCCATGGGCTGCGGCGAACTGCTGCACTCGATGGAAGACCGCGTCGATCAGGCGATCGCCATGAAGTCGGTGCAAGCGACCACCATCGACGGGCTGGAAACCTCGTACGACCGTACCGCGATGCTGATCGAGCATCTGCGCAATCCCGATGCGGCGCGACCGGACCTGGACGAGCCGATGGTTGCCGCGGCCGGGATCGATGTCTCGGTCGAATCCGCGGTGGTTGAATCGCCGGTGGCCGAGGCGCCGCCGGTCGAGGGCCAGGGTGCCGCCACGGCGGGTCCCCTTGCCGCGCCGGCCCATGCCGCGGTTTTCGTCCCGGCGGCGCAGGTGCATCTGCGCGTACGCGCTGATCTCGTGGACCAACTGGTCAACGAAGCCGGCGAAGTCGCGATCGCCCGCGGCCGCATCGAAGGCGAATTGCTTGCCCTCAAGGTGTCGCTGCTCGACCTGACGGAAAACGTGATTCGCTTGCGCAATCAGTTACGCGAAGTGGAAATCCAGGCCGAGTCCCAGATGCAGTCGCAGCAGGCACTGGCAACCGAACGCTCGCAGGAATTCGATCCGCTCGAGTTCGACCGTTTCACCCGCTTCCAGGAAGTAACGCGGATGATGGCCGAAAGCGTGAACGACGTTGCCACCGTGCAGCAGAACCTGCTGCGCAACCTCGACCATGCCAACGCCGCTGTCGCCGCCCAGGCGCGCCTGAGCCGCGAATTGTCGCAGCGCATGATGGGCGTGCGCATGGTGCCCTTCGAGAGCCTTGCCGAACGACTGCATCGCGTGGTCCGCCAGGCCGCCAAGGATTCGGGAAAGCGCGCCAACCTCGACATCCGGCACGGCCAGACCGAACTCGATCGTTCGGTACTGGACAAGATGGCCGGCCCGCTCGAACACCTGCTGCGCAACAGTGTCGGTCATGGCCTCGAAGACAGCGCAACGCGCACTGCCGCCGGCAAGGAGGCGATCGGCCAGATCACAGTGTCGCTGGCGCAGGAAGGCAACGAAATCGTGGTCGCCATCGCGGATGACGGTGCCGGCCTCAACTTCGAACGCATTCGTCGGCACGCCATCGAGCGCGGCCTGATCGATGCCAATACGGAAACCGACGAGGCAATCCTGACGCAGCTTATCTTCCAGCCTGGATTTTCCACCGCCGAGGAGCTCACGGCGCTCTCCGGGCGTGGCGTCGGCATGGACGTCGTGAAGAGCGAAACCACCAGCCTTGGCGGCCGCATCGAAGTCACGACCGGCGCCGGACGCGGCACCACCTTCCGCATCTACCTGCCGCTGACGCTGGCTGTGGCGCAGGCGGTGCTGGTGACGTCCGGCAACAGAACCTACGCCATCCCGTCCTCGATGATTGAGCAGGCCACGGAACACAAGCCGGATTCCGCGGTACAGGTACGAAACGCGGGAACCACGGAATGGCTGGGCAACCGCTATCCCTACCACTATCTTCCGTGCTTGCTGGGCGATGCCGGCGCCACTCCACCGCCGGCGCGTCGGCACTGGATCCTGCTGGTCAAGGGTGGCGCCGAGCGCGTCGCGCTGGAAGTGGACAGCCTCACCGGCAATCAGGAAGTCGTGGTCAAGGCCGTGGGCCCGCAACTGGCTCGCGTCCCCGGACTGGCCGGGGCCACCGTGCTGGGCAACGGCGAGGTCGCGCTGATCATCAATCCGGTCGCCCTGGCGACCCGAGCGACCGAGCGCAGCAGCGGCCCGGTGCAGATGGTGGTCGCCGCGCCGGAACCGCAGACCGCCGCAGCGCCTGCCGTGGCTGCCGTGGCTGCCGCTGCGGCCGTGATGGTGGTCGATGATTCACTCACGGTACGCAAGATCAGCGGCCGACTGCTCGCGCGCCACGGCTACCATGTACTTACCGCGAAGGACGGCGTCGATGCGCTGGAACAGTTGGGGGAGGTGATCCCCGACGTCATGCTGCTGGACATCGAAATGCCACGCATGGACGGTTTCGACCTGGCGCGCAACATTCGCGCGGACAAGCGCCTGCGGCATATTCCGATCATCATGATCACCTCGCGCACCGCCGAAAAACACCGCCAGCATGCCGCTGAAATCGGCGTCAATCACTATCTGGGCAAGCCCTACGACGAGGAAGAGCTGCTGGCACGCATCCTCGAATGCCTCGACAAGCCTCATTGAGCGGCGCCTGACCACGCAATGCTTTCGTCCGACGAATGAATTCAGCAATGACCCCGAACCTAGTGGCGCGCCCCTTCAAGGTGCTCGGCATTCAGCAGATCGCCATCGGCGGCCCCTCCAAGGAACGCCTGAGAAAGCTCTGGATAGAGATGTTCGGCCTTGCGTTGACGGGCAACTTCGTCAGCGAACGCGAAAACGTGGACGAAGACATCACGACGATGGGCAGCGGCCCGTTCAAGGTCGAAGTCGACCTGATGCAACCACTCGATCCGGCGAAGAAACCCGCTGTCAACGAACCGCCGCTCAACCACGTCGGACTCTGGCTCGACAACCTGCCGGCTGCCGTCGAATGGCTCACGGCACAAGGCGTACGCTTCGCCCCGGGCGGCATCCGCAAGGGCGCCTCTGGCTATGACATCACCTTCCTGCATCCCAAGGCCAACGAGCAGTTTCCGATCGCCGGCGAAGGTGTGCTGATCGAACTGGTGCAGGCGCCCGCCGAAGTGATCGAGGCCTTCGCGCGCCAGCAAGGCGTCGCCTAGGCAAACACCCGGTAGCACCCGCGTCCGCCATCCTTCGCCGCATACATCGCCTGGTCGGCACGACGCAGAAGTTCGGCGGACGACAGGTCGCCGCTGGAAAAAAGGGCAATACCGATACTGACGCCTATTTCCAGGGGCATGCCGAGCACACGCATCGGCTCGCCCAGATTGGTGACGATTTTCTGCGCCATGTGTTCGGCGTCGGCTCCGCTGCCGAGGCCGGTCAGTACGATCGCAAACTCATCGCCGCCGAGCCGGGCCACGGTGTCGACCTCGCGCACGGTTGCGCGGAACCGGTCCGCCGCCGCACGCAGCACCTCGTCGCCGATGGCATGACCGTAGCTGTCGTTGACCGCCTTGAAGTGATCGAGATCGACCAGCAACAGGGCGATCCGCCCGTGGTTGCGACGGGCATGCTGCATCGATTGTTGCAAGCGGGCATCGAACAGCAAGCGGTTGGCGAGGCCGGTCAAGGTGTCGGTATGGGCCAGCGTCTGCAACTGTCTTTCATTCTCC
>JAIOPW010000414.1 GCA_021413665.1 Rhodocyclales bacterium
CGAACTCACACCCGCGGACTGGGTGAACATCAGCCTGACCGAGGCATTGCTGGCCCGCGAGGGCCCGCCGCTGTATATCGCCGCCAAGCTTGGCTGTGTCGCAGCGGTTCGGGTCATGACAGAGGCCGGCACCCATCTCGAAGTGGTTGGCCCGAACCAGGAGCGACCTTTGCACGCGGCCGCGGCCGGCGGCCATGCCAGCATCGCCGCGATCCTGGTCAGTGCCGGCTGCGAAGTTGATCCCCAGGACGGCGACGGCAACACGCCGCTGATCACGGCGGTGCTTAACGGCCAGGCCGGCCCGGTCGAACTGCTGCTGGCGGTCGGTGCCGACATGGAGATCGCGCGGCTCGACGGGCTCACGGCGGTGCACCTGGTGCAATTGCCCGGCACGCCGAAGAACATCCAGGAACTGATCCTGCTCGGGCAGGAAGAACCGGATTGAAGCGGCGTGGTTTGCGGCACCGTCTGCCGGCATGAAGCTCTACATCGCCGGTCCCGACGTGTTCCGCCCGGATGCATCGGCATGGGCGGAGGGCGTTCGCGCCCAGTGCCGCGACGCGGGCCATGAAGCCCTGATCCCGCTCGACGGCGCCGAAACCGGCGCCGAGGGCATCTACCGCAACAACCTGCGCCTGATCGAAGCGGCCGATGCCGTGCTCGCCAACCTCAATCCGTTTCGCGGCACCGAACCGGATTCCGGCACCTGCGTCGAGATCGGCTATGCGCTGGCGCTGGGCAAGCCGGTGATCGGCTATGCCGAGAATTTGCTGCCCTTGCGCGAGCGAACCAATGCCAGCGGTCCCGGCGCCGACGGGCGCTACCGCGATGTCGACGGCAGGGTGGTGGAAGATTTCGGCTTGCCGCTGAACCTCATGCTGTCAGTGCCGGTGCGGCTGGAGCAGGGTGGCATCGAGGCGGCGCTGCGGTCGCTCGCGAGCCCGGACCGATCCTAGCGTTGCCGTGGTGCCAGCCGGATTTCCGGCACGATGCGGATGTTCTCGCCATCGACGATCAGCCACAGTTCGCCGTCCTGCAGCGTGATCTGCAAGGCCATGCCGCGCTCCGCCAGCGTTGCCAGCGCGCGGCTGTCCTCCGCCGGAAGGTTGATGACGGTCAGGTTGTCGTTGCGCTGCAAGGCTGAACCGTTTTGCTGCCACCACATGTCGGCGACGCGGCCGCCGTAGGTCAGCACCACCACCTGGCGGGCGCGGCCGCAGGCGCGCCGGATGCGTTTTTCGTCGGGCAGGCCGACCTCGATCCACAATTCGATGGCGCCGGTCAGATCCTTGCGCCACAGGTCGGGTTCGTCTTCGGACGACAAACCCTTGCCGAAGCTAAGCGCCTCGTCGGCATACATCGCAAAAGCCAGCACCCGCACCATCATGCGTTCGTCGGTTTCCGACGGATGCCGGGCGACTGTCAGCGCATGGTTCTGATAGTAGTTGCGATCCAGATCGGCGATCTGGAGTTCGACTTTGAAGATGGTGGACTTGAGGGCCAGAAAAACTTTCCGTGGCTTGCGTTTGCTGTTACTTCTTGATCGGTGTCGGAATCGACGACTTGCCCTGCGCGCCGCCAAAAGGCAGTGCGGGTACGGCAGGCTTGGTCTTGTCCTTCTTGGGCTTTTTCTGCTCGCGATTGCTGCGCATTTGTCCCTTGGCCATTTGAGTTCTCCTGAAAGTAAAAGTACCGGCTGCGCATACGGGCAGGTCCGCAAGGCCGGTGAACCGGGGAGGCTGACTTGTGCTCCCCGTTTGCTGCCCTGATCGGACCTTGACGGGCCGCGGCGAATGGTACTCCCAATCGGCAGGTGCTTTGGCGAATCTGCGATGCCGGGACGTCGGGAGGTGGCTGAATTGATCCTCCCTTTGTTAAAATGCGCTGATGAATGAAAAGACCTTCCCCCTCGACGCCGCGGGCCTGCGCCAGCTGGCCGAACGTTTCCCCACCCCTTTCTACCTTTACGACGAGGCTGCGATTCGGACCAACGCCAGGCTCATCCGCGAGGCCTTCGCCATCTTCCCCGACTTTCACGAGCACTACGCGGTCAAGGCCCTGCCCAACCCCTTCGTGCTCAAGATCCTCGCCGACGAGGGTTTCGGTGCCGACTGCGCCAGCATCCCCGAATTGATCCTGGCCGCGAACGCGGGGATGAAGGGTGAGGATGTCATGCTGACCTCGAACGAGTCGCTGGGGCAGGAATTTGCCACCGCCCGGCGCCAGGGTGCCGTGATCAACCTCGACGACATCAGCCACATCGACTTCCTTGAGAAGACCGTCGGCCTTCCCGAACTGGTCTCCTGCCGCTACAACCCCGGCCCGCTCAAGGATGGCAACGTCATCATCGGCAAGCCCGAGGAAGCCAAGTACGGCTTCACCCGGCAGCAGATCCTCGACGGCCTGGTCCTTCTGCGCGACAAGGGCGTCCGCCGCTTCGGCCTGCACACCATGGTGGCCTCGAACGAACTGAATGCGGACTACCACATCGAGACCGCCCGCATCCTCTTCGAACTCGCGGTCGAGGCGAAAGAGAGAACCGGCATCCGGGTCGAGTTCGTCAACCTCGGCGGCGGTGCCGGCATTCCCTACCGTCCCGAGCAGACGGCGCTCGATTACGGCTACCTGGCACGTGGCATCCGCGCCGCCTACGACGCCATCGTCGTCCCCGCTGGCCTCGACCCCCTCGGGCTGCACCTGGAATGGGGCCGCATCATCACCGGGCCCTATGGCTGGCTGGTAACCACGGCGGTTCGGGGCAAGAGCATTTATCGTGAATACGTCGGCGTCGATGCCTCGATGGCCGACCTGATGCGCCCGGGCATGTACGGCGCGTACCACCACCTGACCGTGTCCGGCAAGGAGGACGCCCCGGCGACCGAGACCTACGACGTGGTCGGCAGCCTGTGCGAGAACAACGACAAGTTCGCGGTCCAGCGCCAGTTGCCCCGGATCGACGTCGGCGACCTCGTCATCATCCACGACGCCGGCGCCCACGGCCGGGCCATGGGATTCAACTACAACGGCAAACTGCGCTGCGGCGAACTGCTGCTGCGCCCGGATGGCACGGTCACCCAGATCCGCCGCACCGAGACCATCGACGACTATTTCATCACCCTGGATTTCGCGGCGCTGGAAAGCTTCGACGCGACCGCAAAAGGAACCCCATGATCAAGCGCAACAAAGGCCTCGCCAACCTCACCGCCGGCTACCTGTTCCCCGAGATCGGCCGCCGCCGCCGCGAGTTCGCTGCCGCCCATCCCGAGGCGAAGATCATCAGCCTCGGCATCGGCAACACCACCGAGCCGGTGACGCCGCACATCGACGCCGGCCTGATCGAAGGCGCCCGTCGCCTCGGCACCCTGGCGGGCTACTCCGGCTATGGCGATGAGCAGGGCCTCACCGAACTGCGCGAGCGGATTGCTGCGGTGTTCTACGATGGCAAGATGGCCGCCGACGAAGTTTTCGTTTCCGACGGCGCCAAATGCGACATCGGCCGGCTGCAGCTCCTGTTCGGCAGCAGCGTCGAGGTGGCGGTGCAGGATCCGTCCTATCCGGTCTATGTCGATGGCTCGGTGCTGATCGGTGCCGGAGGCGCCTGGCAGGGCACCGGCTATGCCGGCATCCGCTACCTGCCATGCACCGCAGCCAACGACTACTTCCCCGACCTCGACCTGCTGCCGACCGACGGCCTGGTCTACTTCTGTTCGCCGAACAACCCGACCGGTGCCGTCGCCGATCGCGCCCAGCTCACCGCCCTGGTCGAAGCCGCACGCAAGCGCGGCACGGTCATCGTGTTCGATGCCGCCTATGCCGAATACATCCGCGACCCGGCCCTGCCGAAATCGATCTTCGAAATCCCCGGCGCGCGGGAATGCGCGATCGAGGTGAACTCGTTCTCCAAGCCGATCGGCTTCACCGGCGTCCGCCTCGGCTGGACGGTGGTGCCCAAGGAATTGAAATACGCCACGGGCGAGACCGTCTGGGCCGACTGGAACCGCATCTGCACCACGGTGTTCAACGGCGCCTCCAACGTCGCGCAATACGGCGGCCTGGCGTCTCTCGAAGCGGCCGGCCTCAAGGAAATGCGCGACCTGACCGACTTTTACCTCGGCAACGCCGCCCTGATCGGCGCCGCCCTCGGCACGCTGGGCATCGCCTGCATCGGCGGGGCCAACGCACCCTATCTGTGGGCTCACTTTCCCGGCGAGGCGAGTTGGGACGTCTTCGCCCGCATCCTCGAAAAGTGCCACGTGGTGACCACGCCCGGTTCGGGGTTCGGGCCGGCCGGCGAGGGCTTCATCCGCTTCTCCGCCTTCGGCCACCGCACCGACGTGGAAGAGGCCTGCCGCCGCCTGGTCGAAAACCTGCGCTGACGGCAGGCGAGCCCCGTTTGATTTGACTTTGCCCTTGGCGAGGCATAGAGTGAATTCGCCTTCAGCGTGAGGGCCGTTCCGGGAGGAAATTAGCGCTGAACCATCAATCGCGATGTAGCGTTTCACCCCAAAATCAGGAGTCTTCCGGGCTCCAGCCCTGACGGGCAGCGCCGATTTGAGTCACAGCTTGTCGAACGGGCTTTTTGCCGTTTACCCTGCGCGATCGAGCAGTGCCTCGAAACCCGGGTAGCGTTCGGCGGTCAGCGCCGACTTGGCTGAGAAGGCGCTGGTGGTCTCGCCGCGCTTCAGGGCGTCGATGAAACCCGCGCCGTCCCTGATCCAGCTGCCGCCGAGCAGGGTTACGCCGCGCGAGAAGAGGGCGTCGGGCAGGCAGCCGGCGCCGGGGCCGACCATGGCGAACCAGCGCGCATTGCGGCAGCAGCCGAGCATGCGGTCCAGGGTGTCGTTGAGCAGCAGGGTGCTGGTCGACACCACCTTGCCGCAGGCGGCGAGTTCTTCGGCGTCCAGCGTCACGCGATAGCCGTCTGCCTCGCCGGCCAGTTCCGGTTTCAGTTCGACCACCGTGAGCCGCGCGCCGCTTTGCAGGATGCGGCCCAGCAACGGCCGGAACAGGCCGATCATGCCGATCTGCTCGCCGGGCTGCGGGTCGATGCGGCCGATCGAATCGCCGCTGGCATCGGGCTGGAAGCCGGCGCGGTCGAACAGGCAGCGCGTCAGCGCATTGGCGGCGGCGAAGCCTATGGTCTTGTCGAAAGAGTCGGCGCTTGCGTAACGGCGCGCGACTTCCAACGGATCGGCGCCGCTCAGTCCGTGGCCCTCGCCGGCGCCGCGCAGGCGGTCCAGTGTGTCGCCGAGCAGGACGTAGGAAAGCCCCAGTGAGCCGTCGTCGAGTTCCAGCGCACAGAATTCGCCCTTGCCGTCGGCACCGCCCCCGGCCGGCGGCAGGTGCAGGGCCCTGATGCGCGGCAGCGGGCCGCGTGCGGCAAAGGCCTCCAGTTGCGCGAGATAGTCGGTGGCGAAGCTCATGGCTCGTCGTGGGGGCGGCCGGCACGCACGATCGCCGAGGCGGCGTCGCCGCCGAGCGTGGCCTCCCGGTTCGCCGCGTTGCGCAAGGCGCCCGGAAAAAACATCGCGGTCAGGCGGTGGGTGGGAATCGGCGCATCCATGTTGAGGCCGCCGTAACGGCGCCAGTCGCGTACCGGGTAGATGTGGTCGGCGATTTCGAGCAGGCCCACGGTTTCGCGGTCGGCGATCAGCACGCCCTGCACGCGCAGGCCGTTGTCTCGCTTGATCGCGTCCAGGCGCGCGGCGACCTCGCGTGTGGCGCCGAACTCGCCGTCGCTGGCGACCAACAGGTCGGCGAGTTGCCAGCGTGCATCCTCCAGCTTGGCGATGGCCGCTTCCAGCGGCCCGCAGATGTCGGTGCCCCCGCGAAAGGCCTGGCCGAGGAAGCGGGTGATGCGCTCGATGCCGACGCGGTCCACCGGCAATTCCATTTCCAGCAGTTCCTCGGGACCG
>JAIOPW010000415.1 GCA_021413665.1 Rhodocyclales bacterium
CCTATGATCTTTGCGGCCCGACACAATACAGCCTGCGCCAACTGGTCGGCTACGCGGCGGCGGTTTCCGGCCATCCGCGCGCCATCATCGGCCTGCCCGACGCCGTCGCCTGGCTACAGGCCTGGGCCATGGAGTTCATCCCCAATGGCCCGATGACGCGCGACAACATCCGCTCCATGCGCGTCGCCAGCGTCTGCGACGCCGGCTGCGCGCCACCTTTCGGTCGCGTTGCGACTCCCCTTGAAACCATCGCCCCCACGTATCTGGGTGGCTGACATCAGCCGCAAATGGAAACCTACGCGGTAGGCGGCGCGGTGCGCGACGAGCTGCTCGGCCTGGCCGTCAAGGATCGCGACTGGGTGGTGGTCGGTGCGACGCCGCAGGAGATGCTGGCGCAGGGTTTTCTTGCCGTCGGCCGTGATTTTCCGGTCTTCCTGCATCCGCGGACGCACGAGGAATATGCGCTGGCGCGCACCGAGCGCAAGACCGCGCCCGGCTACACCGGCTTCGCCTTTCACGCCGCGCCGGGCGTGACTCTGGAGCAGGACCTGATCCGGCGCGACCTCACCATCAACGCCATCGCGAAGGACGCGTCGGGCGCCATCATCGATCCGCACGACGGCCGCGCCGATATTGCCGCGCGCGTCCTGCGTCACGTTTCGCCGGCCTTCGCCGAGGACCCGGTGCGCATCCTGCGCGTGGCGCGCTTCGCCGCGCGCTTCGCCGATTTCTCGATTGCTCCGGAAACCCTGATGCTGATGCGCGACATGACCGCCGCCGGCGAAGTCGATGCGCTGGTTGCCGAGCGCGTCTGGCAGGAACTGGCACGCGGCCTGATGGAAGGCAAGCCCTCGCGCATGTTCGACGTGCTGCGCGAGTGTGGCGCGCTGGCGCGCCTGCTGCCGGAGCTCGACGCCCTGTGGGGCGTGCCGCAGCGTGCCGACTACCATCCGGAAATCGACACCGGCGTGCATGTCATGATGGTCATCGACATGGCGGCGCAACTCGGTGCGCCATTGCCCGCGCGCTTTGCGGCACTGACGCACGACCTGGGCAAGGCGCGGACGCCGGCCGACATCCTGCCGCGCCATCACGGGCACGAGGCGAAAAGCGTGGCGCTGGTGGACGTGATCTGCGAGCGCCTGCGCGTACCGACGGATTGCCGCGATGTGGCTCGCCTAGCGGCGCGCTTTCATGGCGACATGCACCGCGTCGCGGAACTGCGGCCGGAGACGAAACTGACATTGCTCGAACGCTGCGATGCGCTGCGCCGCCCGGAGCGCTTCGCGATGATCCTGCTCGCCTGCGAGGCGGATTATCGCGGCCGGCTGGGCTGGGAGGGACGAGACTACGCGCAGGCGGAAGCCTGGCGGGAAGCGCTGGCGGCGGTACGCGCGGTCGATGCCGGGGCCATTGCCAGGGCCGCCGTGGACCCGCCGGACATCGCCCGCGACATCGGCAAGGCGCGCATCGAGGCGATCAAAGCAGCCAGCCGATAAGCACGGCGACGAGCGAGAAAACAATCGCCGAGGCGAAGGGGAAGGTGTATTCCCTGCCGCGCAGCCGGAAGCGCAGATCGCCCGGCAGGCGGCCCGGCGGCAAACGGCGCGCAAGGCGGGGTGGCAACAGGCCGACGACGAATACGGCGGCCACCAGTACGATCAGCCATTTCAGCATGGAAGGCACGCGGTAGAATCGGGGCGGACACGCATGTTACCGGAGCCGCGGCCGATCAGACCCGACCACCGGCTTTTCCCCCGACGCTTACACGATGAATACACCCCGCTTCGAATCCCACGAGGTTCTCGTAAAAATGCCGGCCGGCAAAAGCAAGGCCTCGCCGCTGCTATTCGTGCACGGCGCCTACACGGCGGCCTGGTGCTGGGATGAGCACTTCCTGCCCTTTTTTGCGGAGGCGGGATACGTCGCCTGCGCCGTGAGTCTTTCCGGGCACGGCGGCTCGCCGGGGCGCAAGCATCTCGACAGCTTTTCGATCGGCGACTATGTCAAGGATGTCGCGGCGATTGCGGCGACATTGCCGGCGCCGCCGGTGCTGATCGGGCATTCGATGGGCGGCTTCGTGGTGCAGAAGTATCTCGAAGACCACACGGCGCCCGGCGCGGTGCTGATGTGCGCGGTGCCGCCACAGGGCCTGATGTCGGCCGCGATGGGCATGATGTTTTCCAAGCCGGGCATGATGAAGGACCTCAACAGCCTGATGAGTGGCGGCAAGGCGTCGCTGGAAACCCTGCGCGAGGCGCTGTTTGCCCAGCCGGTTTCGCTCGACGACCTGAAGCGCTACTACAAGGGTTCGCAGTCGGAATCGCACCGCGCCATCTGGGACATGTCGCTGTTCGGCATGCCGCGCACCGGGCGCGTCAAGCGCACGCCGCTGCTGGTGCAGGGCGCGGAATTCGATCACCTGATCCCGTCGTCGCTGGTGGAAATGACGGCCCGCACCTATGGCGTGGACGCCAACATATTTCCCGGCATGGGCCACGGCCTGATGCTGGAGCGCGACTGGGAAAAGCCGGCGCGGCAGATTCTCGACTGGTTGGGGGAGATCAAAGCATGATTGTCACTTTTCAATCGCCGGCCTCGGGCGACGTCATCATGTTTGGCGATGTCGCGCAACGCATGATGAAGCTGATGGGCAAGGACGCCACCGAGAAGGGTATCGTCACCGTCGAGCAACTGCCGGACGCGATCGCGCGGCTCAAGGCCGCGATCGATGACGACAAGCGGCAGCGCGCCGGCGTGCAGGACGAAGACCTGCCGCAAACCGAGCCCGCCGCCGGCAGTGGTGGCGCAGCGAACTCGCGGCCCTTCGTGACCCTGACGCAGCGCGCCGTGCCTTTGCTGGAATTGCTGGAGTGGTCGCTGAAGAAGCAGAAGCCGGTGGTCTGGGGCGTTTAAAATCCCTCATTCCGGCGGTCTCGACACACTCGGGATTCAGCTTCGCGGCGGGCGGCGCCGGAATCCAGGCATGGTCTTGCCGGGTCCCGGATCAAGTCCGGGGTAACGTTGATCAGTGACCCTTGTCGCGGCCGATGAAGGCAATCGGAAACACGGCTTCCGGTCCCGCGCCCTTGGCGGCCTGCGATGCGTAATCCGGCATCTGTTCGCCGATGCCGGCGGCCTGCGTCAGCTTGCCCAGCAGCACCTGCAACTGGTCGGTCAGCCAGTCCTCCTCGCAGCGCGTCGGCACGAACAGCAGTTCGCGCACGCGATCGGGAATCTCG
>JAIOPW010000416.1 GCA_021413665.1 Rhodocyclales bacterium
CAACTTCGACGAGCGCATCGATGCGCTCTCCGAAGCCGAGGTGATCGCCGAGGCCAAGCGCTGCATGAGCTGCGGCCAGTGCTTCGAGTGCGACAACTGCGTCGTGTATTGCCCGCAGGGCGCCGTATTCAAGGTCAAGAAGACCGAGACCATGACCGGCCGCTACGTCGCCACCGACTACGACAAGTGCATCGGCTGCCACATCTGTGCCGACGTCTGCCCCACGGGCTACATCCAGATGGGCCTCGGCGAGTAAGGCAGCCATGAAGTTGCTGCGCATTCCTGTCACGGTGTTTGCGGCCCTGATCGCCACGGTGGTTGCCGCGCTGGTCGCCGTGTGGCCAGCGCCGACTTTTGCGCACAGCGGCGAAGCGCATCCGCAGCGCACGCCTGTCCCGAACATGAAGGTGGAGAGTCCGGGCAAGTGCATCGCCCCGGCGGAGGAAATGCGCCGCAACCACATGGAGATGCTCAAGCACCAGCGCGACCGCAGCCTGCGCCAGGGCATCCGCGGCGAACCGGCCTCGCTCAATGCCTGCATCGAGTGCCATGCCAGCAAGAAGACCGGCTCCGTGCTCGGCAAGGGCGATTTCTGTGAAAGCTGCCATTCCTATGCGGCAGTAAAACTCGACTGCTGGGATTGTCACCAGCCCAAGGCCGGCTTCAAGGCGACCGGAGTAAAGCCATGACCGCCCCGCAATCCCCCGACAGCAACCCGCGTCGCGCCTTCATCGCCGCCGCCGGCGCAGGTGTTGCCGGCCTCGGCTTCACGGTCATCGCCCCCGGCCTGCACCTGATGGCGGTCGGCGAGGCCAATGCCGCCACCGAGGCACGCAAGGCAGGCACCGCCGCCTCGCCCGCGGTGCGCTGGGGCCTGCTGATCGACGCCGGTAAATGCGCACCCGGCTGCACCAAATGCATCGACGCCTGCCATACCGAAAATGGCGTCAGCGAGAAACTCCCCGATCCGCGCCAGAATTCGCAGTGGATACGCAAGATCGAACTGGTCGATAAGCGCAACGGTCGCGTCACGCAACTGCCCATGATGTGCCAGCACTGCGCCGAGCCGCCCTGTGTCGATGTCTGCCCCACCGGCGCCTCGATGAAGCGCGCCGACGGCATCGTGCTGGTCGACCGCCACACCTGCATCGGCTGCCGCTACTGCATGATGGCCTGTCCCTACAAGGCGCGTTCCTTCGTCCATACGCCGCTGACCCAGCAGAACCCGGAAGTCCCGCGCGGCCAGGGCTGTGTCGAAAGCTGCACGCTCTGCGTGCATCGCATCGACAAGGGCCAGCAGCCGGCCTGCGTCGAATCCTGCCCCGAAGGCGCCATGGTGTTCGGCGACCTCAACGACCCCGCCAGCGACATCGCCAAACGCATCGCCAGCGTGCCGACCACCCAGGTTCGTGCCGATCTGCGCCTGAATCCCGGCGTGCGCTACCAGGGAATCTGATCATGCCCACACCCAACTCCCGAAACGAAGAAGGCCTCTTCTACCTGCTTGCAGCAATTGGTGGCGCGGTATCAGCCATCGGCGTTGCCGCGGCGCTCTACATGGAACATTCAGGCCACGTGGTCACCGGCATGAACAACCAGATCGTCTGGGGTCTGCCCCATGTCGTTGCGATCTTCCTGATCGTGGCCGCCTCGGGCGTGCTCAATGTCGCCTCGATGGGTTCGGTCTTCGGCCGGGCGCTCTACAAGTCGCGCGCGCCGCTGTCCGGTCTGCTTGGCATCGCCATGATGAGCGGCGGCCTTGCGGTCATCATGCTCGACTTGGGTCGCGCCGACCGCGCGATCGTTGCGGCGACGCATGTCAACCTGACTTCGGTCTTCGGCTGGAACATGATTCTCTACCCGGTCTTCTACGGCCTGGTCGCGGTCTATCTGTGGACCCTGATGGAGCGGCGCATGAACCCGTACTCGAAGGCCGCCGGTCTGGCCACCTTCGTCTGGCGCGTCGTGCTCACTTCCGGTACCGGATCCATCTTCGCCTTCCTCGTCGCCCGCCAGGCCTACGGCTCCGCCCTGCTGGCGCCGATGTTCATCGTCATGTCCTTCGCCTGGGGCCTTGCCGTCTTCATCCCGGCGCAGGCGGCAATGTATGCCGCAAGCGGCGAAACGCTGCCGCCGCTGGTGCACCAGCGCATGAAGAACCTGCTGGCCACCTTTGTTGCGGCCGTGCTGTACTTGACCGCCGTGCTGCACCTGGCCAACGCCTATTTCGCCAAGAACATCGCCTTCGAATATTTCATCCTCTTCAATAGCGAGTTCGCCGGCATGTTCTGGATTGGCCAGGTCCTGATTGGCAGCCTGCTGCCGCTGGCCCTGCTGTTCAATCCGGCCACCTGCAAGCGGACCCTCTGGGTCAATGTCGCCGCCCTCCTCGTCATCGTCGGTGCCTATTTCCATCTCTACGTGTTCATCATCGGCGGCCAAGCCTTCCCGCTTGACATCTTCCCCGGCTATGACGTCAAGAGCAGCTTCTTCGATGGCGCAGTCGACCACTACACGGCCAGCCTGCCCGAAATTCTGCTGTCGCTCGGCGGCTTGGGCATCGCCTTCACCATTACCGTGATTGGCGCACGCGCGCTGAATTTCATGCCGCACGACGACCGCGCCAAGCTGGAAGCCGCCGGCAGCATCGCGGATTGAGTTCGCTGCCCGGCGCGGGCGCCATGCATCGCTTCCTCATCTCGGCCGCGCACAAGTCCTCGGGCAAGACCACCGTCAGCATCGGCCTCGCGGCTGCGCTGAGCTCGGGCAAGCACGGCCAGCCCAAGCGTACGGTACAGCCCTTCAAGAAAGGCCCGGACTACATCGATCCGCTGTGGCTCTCGGTCGCCGCCGGCCGGCCCTGCTACAACCTGGATTTTTTTCTCTCGCCCGATGCCGAATTGCAGGCCGAGTTCGCCCGCCACGGCCATGACGCCGAAGTCTGCCTGGTCGAGGGCAACAAGGGGCTCTATGACGGGCTGGACCTCCACGGCACGAACAGCAATGCCGCGCTGGCCCGCCTGCTCGATCTGCCGGTGATCCTGGTGCTCGACGCACGCGGCATGACGCGCGGCATCGCGCCGCTGATCCTCGGCCATCAGGCTTTCGACCGCAACATCCACATCGCCGGCGTGATCCTCAACCGCCTCGGCGGCCGCCGGCACGAGGCCAAGCTGCGCGCCGTGATCGAACATTACACCGACGTCCCGGTGCTCGGCGCCGTGCAGGAAGACCCCGAACTGGCGCTGGTTGAGCGCCACCTGGGCCTGATGCCGGTGAACGAAACCGCCGAGGCGGAACGGCACATTGCCGCCATCGGCGAGCGCATCGCCGCGCAGGTCGACCTCGATCGCCTGCTGGCGATCAGCCAAACCGACGTTCCCCTTGCGCCGCCGCCCCCGCAATGGCGCAGCACCGAAAAACCGGTGCGCATCGCCGTCGCCCGCGATGCCGCCTTCGGCTTCTACTACGCCGACGATCTGGAGGCACTGGCCGCCGCCGGCGCCGAAGCCATATTCTTCGATACCCTGAAGGACTCCCGGCTGCCACCCTGCGACGGCCTGCTGATCGGCGGCGGCTTTCCCGAATGCTTCCTCGGCGAGCTGGAAGCCAACACCGCGCTGCGCGCCGACATCCGCCGCGCCATCGAGGCCGGCCTCCCCACCTACGCCGAATGCGGCGGCCTCATGTACCTGGCGCGCAGCATCGAATGGAAGGGCCGCAATGCCGCCATGGTCGGCGCCATTCCCGGCGACATCCGCATGCACGACAAGCCGGTGGGCCGCGGCTACGTGATCCTCGAACCGAACGCCAGCCATCCCTGGCACGCAGGCGACGGCGTGACGGCATCCGATCCGGCGGCCGACGCCACCGCGCTGCACGCCCACGAATTCCACTACTCGAGTCTCCACAACCTGCCGGCCGGCATCCGTTATGCCTATGCGGTTAAACGCGGGCACGGCATCGATGGCCAGCATGACGGAATCGTGCTGCACCGACTGCTCGCCTCCTACACCCACCTGCGCGCCACCAGCCGCTGTGACTGGCCGGCCAAATTCGTCCGCCACGTCCGCGATTGCCTGACCACCGACAACAAGGAAGCCCGTCCATGTTCGCACTGACCCCGACCGCCGCCGAACAGATCGTCCGCGCCGCCGCCGAGCAACCCGAAAACCGCGACCAGCCCATGTTGCGTGTCGCCGCCAAACGCGATGAAAATGACGGCGAACTGGTTTACGGCATGGGCTTCGACGAAGAGCGCGAAGACGATCTGGTACTCGACACGGCTTGCATCACGATCCTGATTTCGCCGCCCAGCCAGGCCCTGCTGGAGGACTCCACGCTGGATTTCACCGAAGTTCAGCCCGGCGAATTCCAGTTCGTGTTTCGTGGTGGCTGTACCGCCCCGCCCGCCGCCAAAAACTGCGGCGGCTGCGGTGGTGGTTGTTCCTGATGGCCCAAACCAAAGGCGGCATGAACGACGCCCCCTCCCACGCGCTGCGCGGCCCACGGCTGGCTTTGCACAGCCAGCCGGCTGCGGCGGCGCAACGCGTGCGTTGCGAAGCCCCGCCTCGCCCCCCTCCTTGGGGAGGCGACCGGTTTGCCCGCTTTGCCCGGACAACTTGACGCCCGTCGGGTATATTTCGCGTCCATGAAAACCACTTCCGCTCAACCCGGCTGGGTCTATCTGGTCGGCGCCGGCCCCGGCGACCCCGAATTGCTGACCCTCAAGGCCGCGCGCCTGATCGGCGAAGCCGACGTGCTGGTCTACGACAACCTCGTTTCGCAGGCGGTACTCGAACTCGCGCGTCCGGACGCCGAACGCATCTACGCCGGCAAGGAGCGCGGCAACCACTCGCTGCCGCAGGAACAGATCAACCAGTTGCTGGTTCGCCTGGCGAAAACCGGCAAGCGCGTGGTTCGCCTCAAGGGTGGCGACCCATACATCTTCGGCCGTGGCGGCGAGGAAGTCGAAACCCTGCATGGCGACGGCATCAACTTTGAAGTGGTGCCGGGCATCACGGCGGCGGCCGGTGTCGCTTCCTATGCCGGCATCCCGCTGACGCATCGCAACCACGCCCAGGCCTGCGTCTTCGTCACCGGCCACCTCCAGGACGGCAGCATGAACCTGGACTGGCCCGGCCTTGCCCGCCGCCGCCAGACCGTGGTGATCTACATGGGCCTGTCGGGTCTAGGCCACCTGTGCGCCAAGTTGATGGAGCACGGCCTGCCGGCCGACTGGCCGGCCGCCATCGTGCAGCATGGCACCCAGCCCAGCCAGCGCACGGTCACCGGCACGCTGACCACGCTTCCGGCCCTGGCCGAGGCCGCCAACCTGCGCGCACCGACGCTGATCATCGTCGGCGAAGTGGTGACACTACGCGACAAGCTGCGCTGGTTCGCCGAGGACCGCGGCTAGCACCGCGCCCCCACCCTCCCTCCCGACTGCGGCCGGCCCGCAGTCGGCATTGGCGCCGCGCATCGACCGGGAACGAGGATCATCCCCACCTCGACGCCCGCACCTGCTACCATTCCCTCAATGATCGAATGGACTCCCGCCCTCAGCACCGGAAATGAGTTGCTCGACGAGCAGCACAAGGCCATCTTCCGCTGGCTCGCCGAACTGGACAGCGCGGCCGCCCAGGAACGCACGCTGTTCGGCGCCTATGCGATCACCCGGCTGAAGAACTACACGCGAAGCCACTTCGCGGCGGAAGAGGCGCTGCTGAAAGCGACCGGCTACCCCGGCCTTGAGGAGCACATGGCCGAGCATGAAACCTTTCGCGCCCGGCTGGCCGAACTCCACCTCAAATCCATCGGCGAGGACATCTCGGCGGACACCGTGAAGTTCCTTACCGACTGGCTCACCAATCACATCGCCAGGTCCGACATGGCGTATGCGCCCTATCTGAAGAAGCCGCGCTGACCCGCCGCGGAACAAGCCGCCCTGGCAGAAGCCGCTTCAGATCGCTGTCGCCTGCTTCTCGAAGAGACTGACAATGGATTCCGCCACCTGTTCCGAAGCGTCGGGGTAGGCTCCCTCCTCCAGCATGTGCAGGGCCCTGGCCTTGTCCTGCTGCGCCATGGCCAGCACTTCTCCGGCGCAGCGATGGAAGTGGGCATGGCGCGACCGCACCACGGAAAATGCCGGCTGCTGTCCGAAGCGCTCGCCACCGATGCCGTTGAGCCATTGGCCGAGAGTGCATTGATCGTCGCGGGAAACGGTGTCGACCCTGAGATCCTCGTTGCTGTCGCCCTTGATATAGGCCTGGAGCCGCGCCTTCCACTTGACGTGGGAATCGATGGCCTCCTTGCCTTCCGAGGCCATGACAAACATCCGCGCCAGGAGCATCTTGACCCGCTCCGACGCCTTGACGTAATCGCCGCTGTGCAGCAGCTTGAGGGCTGCGGCCGCGTCGCCTGACTGTGTCGCCGCCAGCACGTCCCCGGCACAGCGATGGAAATGGGCGTGGTGGGCCTTCATGTCGAAAAAGGTTTCGGAAAAGCCGAACTTTTCCCCACCCTTGTCGTAGATCCACTTGCCCAGTGGACATTGATCGTCCCGGCAAACCACGTCGACTTTCAGTTGCTCCGTGCTGGTGCCGGCGATGTAGCTTTCCAGGCGAACCTTCCACTTCATGTGGGCGTCAACCGCGGTCTTGAAATTCAAACCCGCCAGTTCCATTCCCGTGTCGTCGCCGGCCGCCACCGGTGCCGGCTCCACGGCGCTGTCGCCACGCATGATGCCCTTGAACCAGTCCAGCATTCCCATCGCATTTCCCCCAGGTTACGGATCGTGGATGTCGATGATCAGGGTTTGGGACGAATCGACACGAGGATTATCCTTGAACGCACCGCGGCATTCATCGGATGGTCATATGGCGAAAACAATAGGCCTGATGGTGCGTTGCAGCGACAGGCGAACCACCGCGCCTCGCAATGGATGCCGGGAACAGCTTGCCCCGCAAGGATTCCTGGGCGCGCAGCGGCCGCGCGCCGGCGGCACTGCGTCGGCTAGTAGAGCACTTCGCTCCAGCGCCCGCTGGACACCAGCGCGGCATGCGCGGAATTCCAGTTGCGACCGGAACCCGCCACCGCGACCATGGCCTTGTCCATCGTATCGAGCATGTTGCCGGCGCCTGCCACGAATACCCGCGTGTTGGGCCGGTTGATCATGTCCCAGACTTCCGCGGCGTTCTGCTCCAGGGCCTTGTCCAGCTCCACCGGCGCGTCCAGGGCCGGGCGCGGGCTCACCGCCTGAAAGGCCTTGAAGGTCGGCTGGTCGAAGTAGTTGGCGAGGTCGCTGTTCTCGTCGTTCATGTAGAGCATTTCCAGGGGGCTCCTGGCGCCGTAGAACAAACGCACCCTGCCCTTCCAGCCGCCAATTTTTTCGTAGATCTGCCGGATCAGGGTGCGGAAGGGCGCGATGCCGGTGCCCATCCCCAGCATCAGGATGTCGGCGCTCTTGTCTTCGGGAATCACGAAGGGATAGCCGACCGGGCCGGCGAACCGCAACGTGTCGTCGGGCCGCAAGTCGCACAGGTAGTTGGAGGCGACGCCCTTGTATTCTTCGCCGTTGAAGTCGTCGATGTAGGAGCAGCGCCGCACGCAGATTGCGAACTCGGTGGCATCGTTGCGCCGCTCGATATCCATGATCGAATAGATGCGGGTGTGCCAGGGATTGCCGAGTTGCCCCGGCGCCATGACGCGGATGCAGTTGCCGGCGGTAGCGTCGAAGGACAGGTCGTCGGTGCGCAAGACGAGATGCCGGACCTCCTCGCGCGAGGCCGGCGGCGTGATGCGGCGCGACTGCGTCAGAACCGCGGTATAGGTCCGCGCGGGCGGGGGAGCGGGAGGTTTGGTGGTCGCCATGGCATGGTCTCCGGAAAAAGTTATCGGCTGTGGGTTGCGGCCGGATCGGCCTCGCAGGAGCTGTCGCCGCAACCGCTGCCGGCGGTGCAGCAACCGCACTTGCTGTTGTCGCGGAAGGGGCCCAACTGCGGATTCCGCGTCGCGAATCCGCGGTACAGGCGCTCGACGGCGATGCCGCCAAGCATGATGGTGAAGATGAGGGCGATGGTTACGAGATAAACGCTCATTCAGCCACCCAGCCCGGCAAAGCCCATGAAGGACAAGGAGAGGATACCCGCCAGCATCAGCGACAGCGCGGTGCCCTGCGCCAGGTCGGGCACATTGGACAACGTCAGGCGTTCGCGCACGCTGGCCATCAACACCAGGGCCAGGGTGAAGCCGGCACCGCCGCCGAAGCTGAATGTGAGCGACTGCACGAAGTCGTATTCACGCGCGGTCTGGAACAGCGCGACGCCGAGCACCGCGCAATTGGTGGTGATCAGCGGCAGGTAGATGCCCAGCGCGCGGAACAGCGTCGGGCTGTATTTCTTCAGCACCATCTCGACCAGTTGCACCGACGAAGCGATGATCACGATGTAGGAGATCAGGCGCAGGAACTCGAGGTGGAAGGCCGACAGCAGCAGGTTGAGGCCGTAGGCGCAGAGCGAAGCGACGAGCATGACGAAGGTAGTCGCCACACCCATCGGGAAGGCCGTGTCGAGCTTGCCCGAGACGCCGAGGAAGGGGCA
>JAIOPW010000090.1 GCA_021413665.1 Rhodocyclales bacterium
GGACCGTAGAAGCTCGATGCGTACTTCGCCGAATAGGCGAGGATGCGCGTGTGGATCAGCGTCTTCGCGTCCAGCGTGGCGCGGATGCGGCCAATGCGGCCGTCCATCATGTCCGAGGGCGCGACCACGTCGGCACCGGCCTGGGCGTGACACAAGGCTTGCTTCGCCAGCGCCTCCAGCGTCTCGTCGTTCATCACGTAGCCGCGCGGATCGGCAGGGTCGATCAGGCCGTCCTGGCCGTGGCTGGTGTAAGGGTCGAGCGCGACGTCGGTGATCACGCCGAGTTCGGGAAACTCGTGCTTGAGGCGTGCCACCACGGCGGGCACCAGGCCGGCCGGATTCCAGGCTTCTTCGGCGCCGGGGGTCTTGCGGCTGCCATCCACCACCGGAAACAGCGCCAGTGCGGGGATACCGAGGTTCAGCGCCCTTTCCGCAACGGGCAGCAGACGGTCCAGAGACATGCGCTCGACGCCCGGCATCGAGGCCACGGCTTCGGTACGCCCCGAACCTTCGAGGACGAAAACAGGGTAAATGAGATCGTCGGCGGTGAGCGTGTGCTCACGCATCAAACGCCTCGAAAACTCGTCGCGGCGCATGCGACGCATCCGGGAAGACGGAAATACACCTTTTGCAATCATTGGTTTAGCCTTGAATATATTTTGAAGATTGCTTGAACTTTACCTTACGGAACCTATCATAGTGAGCAGACGGTGTGGGCGTTCGTTCATACTGTCTCCCGCTTCACCTCCCTGAGCGGGTGCCTTGAATTTTTCAAGGTGTTTCCGCCCTCGGCCTTCTCCCCTTTGGTCGAGGGCTTTTATTTGTGGCCTTCGTCAGATCAGATCGCGGACGACGCAGTTTCGCCACTACCCAGCCATTTCCCGATTACCTGTTCCGCCTCTTCCATGCCGGTCTTCTTCAGACTGGAAAACATCTGCACGGTGACTTGGGCGCCAAAGTCGGCCAGCGTGGCGCGGGTCTCGCGCAAGGTCTTGGTCTGCTCCTGGCGCGTCAGTTTGTCCGACTTGGTCAGCAGGCAGTGGATCGGGCGGCCGGTGGAGCCGAACCAGCCGATCATCTTCCAGTCAAGCTCGGTCAGCGGGCGGCGCGAATCCATGATCAGAACCAGGCCGACCAGATTGGAACGGCAGGTCAGATAGTGTTCCAGCAAGCCCTGCCATTGCAGGCGAACCGCCAACGGTACCTGAGCGTAGCCATAGCCCGGCAAGTCGACCAGCGCGGCGCCGTTCTTCATGCGAAACAGGTTGATCAGCTGGGTCCGGCCCGGCGTCTTGGAGACGAAGGCAAGCCGGGTGTGCCCCACCAACGTGTTGATCGCACTGGATTTTCCTGAATTGGAGCGACCAGCGAAGGCGATTTCGGCGCCGTAAGGCGCAGGCAGCCCGCTGGGCTGGGCGACGGAAATCTCGAAGGTGGCATGGCGAAACAGGGACATGGGAGTGTAGTTTGAGACACGTCGCCATGACGGGCTGACGTGGGGAAATCAGGCGGGCTGGGATAGAATATCAGGTTTACAATTTCCGAATCCCGGAGTTTCCGAGGAGTTTTTGTCCATGAAGCGTTCCCCGCTC
>JAIOPW010000091.1 GCA_021413665.1 Rhodocyclales bacterium
CGGGGCTCTGCTGCTTCAGGCCGGGGGCCGGCGAGTTATACTGCGCGACCTCCAACCCGGAAGATACAGATCCAGATCAGTGGCAGACGAAGACGACGACGATCTGATGTCCCTCGATTTCACGGTGCCCGGCGCGTTCGAAACGAAGCCGGCGGTCCCGCCTGCGCCTGAAATTCAGTTGGTGCCGCTCGAGCCGCCTGAACCCCCGGCGGTGCTCGAGCCATCTGCACCACCCGCGCCCGCGCGGCCGCCCTTGCCGCCGGCCCTGGTCGAAGCGGCTGCGATGTATGCCGCGGGGCTTGAGCTGGATGCCATGCGTCGGCTGGAAGCGGCGATCAAGAACGGCGAAGACCTGGGTGACGCCGCCGTGCGCGCCTGGGGCGGCCTCTTCGAACTGCTGCAGGTTCTCAACCGCCGTCCGGCCTTCGACGCCCTGGCCCTGACCTTCGCCCGTCGTTTCGAGAAATCGCCCCCGGCCTGGGGCCCGGTGGTCGATGGTCCACACATGGCGAGCGAAAGCAGCGGCGGGCGCGCCCACGTCTCATTGACCGGCGTGCTGAATGCGGGCATCGGCGAGGTCCTCAAGCAGGCCATGAAGCTGGCGACCAACAGTTCCATTGTGCGCATGGATCTGGCCAAGCTGGACGACGCCGACAACGATGGCGCGACTCTGCTGATGCGCGCAATGGCGGCCTTGAAGCGGGCAAAAAAGGAATACGTGTTCGGCAGCCCCGAGCATCTGGCGCAAATACTGGCGGGGAAGCTGGTGCCTGGCGAACGCAGGAACGAATCGATGTGGCTGCTCCTGCTGGAGCTCTACCAGCAGGCTTTCCAGCAGGACGCTTTCGAAGAGGCGGCGGTCAATTACGCCGTCACCTTCGAGGTTTCACCTCCCTCTTGGGAAGCATTGCCGGCGCGGGCTGACGCGGCGCGGCAGGACGCGTCCCAGCCGGCCGCCAAGTCCGAAGGCTTTGTCCTGCGTGGCCAGATGCTGGGTGCGACGGAGGCCGAGTTTGCGCCGCTGGAAGCCGCACTGGCGGACAGCGAGGAATTCGACATCGATGCACACAACCTGGTGCGCATCGATGCCGGCAGCGCCGGCCTGCTGCTGGATGTGCTGAAGCGGCTTCAAGTGACAGGCAAGAAGCTGCGCATCATCGGCCTCGGCACGCTGATTGCGGCCTATCTGGAAACGCTCGGGTTCGCCGATGTTGCCGAACTGCGCTCCCGCGTAATCTGACCGCTTCTTCCAAGGAGTCCCATGGAGCAATATCACGGCACCACCATCCTCTCGGTGCGTCGCGGCAACAGCGTTGCGCTCGGCGGCGACGGCCAGGTCACGCTGGGCAACATCGTGGTCAAGGCCACCGCGCGCAAGGTGCGGCGCCTTTACAACGAGCAGATCCTGGCCGGTTTTGCCGGCGGCACGGCGGATGCCTTTACGCTGTTCGAGCGCTTCGAGGCCAAGCTGGAGCAGTATCAGGGCAACCTCTTGCGCGCCGCCGTGGAGCTGGCGAAGGACTGGCGCACCGATCGCATGTTGCGCCGCCTGGAAGCCATGCTTTCGGTGGCCGACCGTGAGCATTCGCTGATCATTACCGGCAACGGCGACGTGCTGGAGCCGGAATACGGCATCGTCGCCATCGGCAGCGGCGGCGCCTATGCGCAGTCGGCGGCGCGCGCGCTGCAGGAGAACACCACGCTCGCGCCGGCCGAGATCGTCAAGAAGTCGCTGGAAATCGCCGGCGACCTTTGCATCTATACCAACCAGAACCATTTGATCGAGGTTCTGGAATGAGCCAGATGACACCGGCCGAGATCGTCTCGGAACTCGACAAGAACATCGTCGGCCAGTCGCGCGCCAAGCGTGCCGTGGCGATCGCCCTGCGCAACCGCTGGCGCCGCATGCAGGTGGCCGAGCCCCTGCGCACCGAGATCACGCCGAAGAACATTCTGATGATCGGCCCCACCGGGGTGGGCAAGACCGAGATCGCGCGGCGCCTGGCGCGGCTGGCGAACGCACCTTTCATCAAGATCGAGGCGACCAAGTTCACCGAGGTCGGCTACGTCGGACGCGATGTCGACACCATCATCCGCGACCTGGCCGAGACCGCGATCAAGAATGCCCGCGAAGAGGCCATGCGTATCGTCCGCGACCGCGCCATGGATGCCGCCGAGGATCGCGTACTCGACGTGCTTCTGCCGCAGGCAAGAGTCGGCGCTGACAGCACGGCGGAAGAAAGTAGTACCCGCCAGAAATTCCGCAAGAAGCTGCGCGAAGGCGAACTCGACGACAAGGAAATCGAGATCGAAGTCGCGGCGCCCCAGGCCAGCATGGAAATCTTCGCTCCGCCCGGCATGGAGGACCTGACCCAGCAGATCCAGGGCATGTTCCAGAATATCGGCGGCGGCAAGAAGCGCCAGCGCAAGATGAAGATTTGCGACGCGCTGAAGTCGCTGGCGGACGAGGAGGCGGCGCGCCTGATCAACGACGAGGAAGTCAAGGCCGAGGCGCTGAAGAACGTCGAGCAGAACGGCATCGTCTTCCTCGACGAAATAGACAAAATCGCGACAAGATCGCAGGTCGGCGGCGCCGATGTCTCGCGCCAGGGCGTGCAGCGCGACTTGCTGCCGCTGGTGGAAGGCACCACGGTCAGCACCAAGTACGGCATGATCAAGACCGACCACATCCTGTTCATCGCCAGCGGCGCGTTTCACCTGGCCAAGCCCTCCGACCTGATTCCCGAATTGCAGGGCCGCTTCCCGATCCGGGTCGAACTCGACTCGCTGTCCGTCGATGACTTCGAGCGCATCCTGACCCAGACGGACGCCTGCCTGACGCGCCAGTACCAGGCATTGCTGGCGACCGAGGAAGTGATGCTCGAATTCGGCGCCGACGGCATCAAGCGCCTGGCCGAGATCGCCTTCCAGGTCAATGAAAAGACCGAGAACATCGGCGCCCGGCGGCTCTATACCGTGATGGAAAAGCTGCTTGAGGAAATCTCCTTCGACGCCGGCAGGCGCGGCGGTGAGAAGCTGGTCATCGACGGCGCTTACGTCGACGCCAAGCTCGGCGAACTGGCGAAGAACGAAGACCTTTCGCGCTACGTGCTGTGATCGAACGTATCGCGGCAATCGTCTTTCCGATCTACGCAGTGGTGGCGGTCGGCTACGCTTACGGACGCTGGAAGAAGCCGGACATGGCCTTCGCCAACCAGCTCAACATGGACATCTTCGTCCCGGCGCTGGTGTTCGCGGCGCTGGCCTCGAAGTCCTTCGACATCGCGCAGAACATGCCCCTGCTGCTCGGCGCCGCCATCGTCGTGTTCGGCACCGGCTTGCTGGCCTGGCCCGTGGCGCGCCTGCTGGGTGTGGCGACCAACACCTTCGTGCCGCCGATGATGTTCAAGAACTCCGGCAACATGGGCCTGCCGCTGGCGGTGCTGGCCTTCGGCGAGGCGGCCCTGCCGGCCGCCGTGGTGCTGTTCTTTGTCGAGAATTTCCTGCACTACTCGCTGGGCACCTGGATGCTGGACCATCGCGCAAAGCTGTGGAACCTGTGGCGCGTGCCGGTGATCGCCGCCGCGCTGGGCGGGCTTGCGGTAAGCCTGCTACAGTTTCCGTTGTGGCAACCGCTGTGGCTGGGCGTCAAGATGCTGGGCGACGTATCGATTCCACTGCTGCTGTTTTCGCTTGGCGTGCGGCTGACCGACAGCCGCCATGCCGACTGGAAGATCAGCATCGCCGGGGCGGTCACCACGCCCGTTGCCGGGGTGCTGGTCGCGCTGGCGGCGAACCATCTGCTGGGACTGGCCGGTCGCGATGCGGCGATGCTGATCCTGTTTGGCGCACTGCCGCCGGCGGTGCTCAACTACATCTTCGCCGAGCGCTACCGACAGGAACCCGAGCGTGTGGCGTCGATCGTGCTGATCGGCAACTCGGCCTCGCTGGCAATCATCCCGCTGACGTTGGCCTGGGTGCTTTAGAACCCCGCATGAACGGTGCATAGCCTGCGGACGACTGATCATGTCACCGCCCGGGCAGGCCCGTCGGTGTTGCGTTCCGGCCGATGCTATTCGACCAAAGTCGTAATACTCCGGGTGAATTGCCGGCGCGCGACCGCTCATCGAAAATCCCCTCGTGGTAGCTAACAGTGGTCATCGCCATTGCCAACCGAGGAGAACGTCATGACGAGAATGTTTGCGGCCTTGCTGGTTCTTGGACTCGCCGGTACCGAGGGAGCGATCGCGAATGAAGGAAAGCGGCTATATGATGATTTTCGCTGTATCGCATGTCACGGCAGTGATGGCAAGGGGACCGACGCCACAGTGAAGGCCGCCAAGGCTATTGCTGGCACGCAAAGCGAGGTGACCTACGAGTCGATCATGAAGATGGTCAGTTCTGGTAGCCCCACTCATTCGCCCGGGAGTTGCGACGTGTTGCCGACTCGGGAGCAGGTCAAAGCCATTTCGGACTACGTCGCAGGTCTTCCGCGGTAGGACCTTTCGGCGCTGGCGGTCGCGCCGTCGGTGAGTTCGCTCGCCGGCGCCGGATCGCTCGACGGGATGGTTGCGCGTGGCCGCGCGATGGCGGATTTGTCAGTCGCCTACGCATGATCGGAATTGCCGGAGTCCGCCGTTCGGTTCGGGCGCAAATCATTGATCGTGATGCCCCGGCCGGCAAGCCAAATCACCACTTGGGTTCGTGATGTGACCTTCATTGCGCGCAGAACGGCGCTGACATGGGCTTTCACCGTGGCTTCCGTGATGCCTAGCTCGCGGGCGATCACCTTGTTTGGGTAGCCCTGAACGAGCATGCGGAGAGCATCGATTTGGCGGTCGGTGAGACCAATTTCCGGCAAACGGCCGCCGGTGGCCGATGACGAAGCGCCGACCGAACAACCGCCGGGTCGGACACACCCACCCTCGGCGAGGGTTTCGCGCGGAAGGTATATTCCGCCCGCGAGGACGATCCCTAACGCGGACCAGATAAGGTCCGGATCCATGGTCTTCGGAATGAACCCCAAGGCGCCGCGATCAAGCGATCCAAGAATTGTGCCCTGGCTGTCGTCCGCCGAGAGCACGACCACCGGTGTGCGCTGCGCCGCCTCGCGAATCGCGGTCAGTGTGGGCAGCCCGGAACAGTCGGGCAGGTTGAGGTCAAGCAGGATCAGGTCCGGAGCGCCATTTTCCTCCCCCAGCATCCCGAGAGCCTCTCCGAGCTTCCTTGCCTCCCGCACGACGGCGTGCCGGTCGTGGTGGACGAGCATGGCTTTCACGCCGGAGCGGATCAAGGGATGATCGTCGACGATCAGGACGTTCATGAGCGGGTCTCGGACCTCCACGGCGGGGTTGCGCGTATCATATCCGAGCGCGGCGTCGTCCGCCGGCATCCGCGACGGGGAATCGATTGACGAATGCAAGTCCCGTTCAAAAAGGGGGACGCTATGAGGCAAATCCTTTTGGGGCCATGGCTGATCATCGTTGTGGCGTGGCCCGCTACCTTGCTTGGTTGGTATTACATTTCTCTCGCGGCGGATCCCTCGTGGCTTCGGGATAGTTTCCTTCTCGGCTATTTGATTGCGCTGCTGGCGGTCGACAGTCTGCTTTGCTTTGTGTTTCTGGCGTGGGCGACCATTGAAACGCGGGCCGCGTTGAGCGCGCAGTGGCCCCTTGACCCGACTCTGGCGCGCGCGGCATGGCACGAGGCGCTGCGCCTTCCCCAGCGCACGGTCTGGCTGATATGCGGCTTGATCGCCCTGACTACGGCGCCGGTCTCTATTCATATGCTGTGGCTGGGCGAGCATACCTTGGCGATCCACGGCTGGATCGCTGCCGCAATTGTCGGGGTTTGCGAACTGACGTTGTTGTTCCCGTTGATTCAGGCCACCACCCTGCCGTTTTTGCGCCGCTTGAAGGGCGGATATCCCGGGTTGAGCCTTGCCGAGGATGGAGCGCCGGACCCCCCGCAGCGCGCGTACTTCCTCGCCTCCATGCTCGCAGCCACCCTCGTCGTCATCGTGCTTGTCGCACGACTCATCGCGCTGCGTTACTTGCCACCAGTCAATGGCGCGGAGGCGTTTCCAGCGGCCGTCGCTATTGCGCTGGCGATACTGTGCTTCGCTGCCATGTTCGGCGGGATCGGGTGGCAACTGCACCTGTCCGTCTTATTGCCGTTGCGCACATTGGCGGGCGCCATGAATCGGTTTGCCGGTGGACAGCCGGTCAAGCCACTGGGTTTGCCGCATGTGGGGGAGATCGGGATGCTGGCGGAGCATTTCGACGCAATGGTGTTTGCGCTGGAGCGATCACGCGCCGACCTGGAAGAGAAGGAAGCCTTGCTGCGCCACGCGCAGCGTTTCGATGCGATGGGCTTGATGGCGGCGTCGCTGGTACATGAGATTGCCAATCCGCTTGCCGGTCTCCGGTTGAGCCTCGCTGTCGCCGCCGAAAACGTGTCTGGAGCGGCGACACGACCGGATGCATCCCAAGCGATTGTCGAGGCGGATGAATTGCTGAAGGGAGTCCGTCAGGCAACAGACCTGATTGGCGGGTTGTTGCTGGAAATGAAAGTCTTCGGCCGACGGGAAGACGAAGGCAAGGAACACTGCAATTTATCCTCAATACTGGAGATGGCGTTGCGCATAGTGCGCACCGAAACGCGCGGGTCGGTAAGTATCAGGCGTGATTTTCAGCCTGCGCCGCCAGTCATGGGCAATGCGCTGAAGCTGACACAGGTTTTCGTCAACCTCCTGCTCAATGCGATAGAGGCTGTGCAGTCGGGCTCTCCTACGAATATCAGTGTCGGAGTCCGACTGGTCGGCGACACAGTCGAAGCTTGGGTCGAAGACAATGGCCTTGGCATCGGCCCCGAGGCGCACAAAAAACTGTTCTGCCCGATGTACTCCAAAAAGGCGGATGGAACAGGCTCCGGCCTTGGGCTGTATATCTGCAAGCAGATTGTTGAAGCGCATGGTGGTCGAATTGCCTGCAAGTCTAGCGAAGGACGGGGAAGTATCTTTCTGATCGGTATTCCTCATGCCACCGCCGGCTTGTGATCCTTGATCGACGCGGGACCATCGTCGGCAGAGCCAAACCAACTCGGCCAAGAATCCTATATATTAGTGTATGCTAATATTTTACACGGGGATTTTCCATGGACAGTGAAGAGAAAATGGCCCTTGGCGAGCAGGCCTACGAGAAGGCCGCCAGATACGAGCTGGATTACGGTTGCTGTCCGCAGTGCGTGCTGGCGACCGTGCAGGAAACCGTTGGTGGCATCGACGACCAGACCATCAAGGCCAGCCACGGCCTTTCCGGCGGCGGCGCCCTGCTCGGTGAAGGCGTGTGTGGCGCGCTGACCGGAGGCCTGATGGCGCTCAGCGCCAAGTATGGCCGCGACCGCGACAGGCTCGACAAGGGCCGCTTCATCAACAACTTCAAGAAGTCCAAAGAATTGACCGAGCGTTTCCGGGCTGAGTTCGGTGGCGTTACCTGCCGCGAGTTGCAGCGGCAATTCACCGGCCGCACCTATGACATGTGGAATGCCGGGGAATACAAGGCCTTCGACCAGGCGCGAGGCCAGCAGTGCGCCCGCGCGACCGGGACGGTGACAAAGTGGGTCGTGGAAATGCTCTGACATTTCCTCGTCGCTTCGAGGCGATGTCGGCGAGCCATTGATCGCGGGCCGGCCCTTCAGCCAGATCTCCTGCGACCCCCCAGCCGGTCGAGGTAGAGATACACGACCGGCGTCAGGTACAGCGTCAGGAACTGCGACAGCAGCAAGCCGCCGACCACGGCCAGGCCCAGCGGCCGCCTGACCTCCGCGCCTGCGCCCCAGCCGATGGCGATCGGCAGCGTACCCACCAGCGCGGCCATGGTGGTCATCATGATCGGGCGGAAGCGCACCATGCAGGCTTCGAAAATGGCCTGCGCCGCCGTGGCGCCTTCCTTGCGCTGCCTCTCCAGGGCGAAGTCGATCATCATGATGGCGTTCTTCTTGACGATGCCCACCAGCATGATGATGCCGACGAAAGCGTAGAGGCTCAGATCGACGCCGAAGATCAGCAGCGTCAGCAGGGCGCCGAGGCCCGCGGCGGGCAGCCCCGAGAGAATCGTCAACGGATGCACGAAGCTCTCATAGAGGATGCCGAGCACGATGTAGACGACCAGGATCGCCACCAGCAGCAGGATGCCGAGCCCTTGCAGCGAGGCTTCGAAGGCCTGCGCCGCGCCCTGCAGGCTGGTGGTGAGCGAGGCCGGCATGTTCATCTCGCGCTCCATCTTGCGGATTCGATCGACGGCGTCGCCCAGTGAAACGCCGGGCAGCAGGTTGAAGGAGAGCGTCACCGCGGGCAGCTGGCCCTGGTGGTTGACCGTCAGCGCTTGGGTGCTGCGGCTGATGCGGGCCACGGTATCGACCGGCACCAGCTTGCCGCTGCCGGAGCGGACATGGATTTTCGCCAGCGTGGCCGGATCGGCCTGCAGTTCCGGAGCGACTTCGAGGATGACCTGATACTGGTTGGTGGCGGCATAGATGGTCGATATCTGGCGCGAACTGAAGGCGCTTTGCAATGCGTCCTCGATCTGACTGATGCTCAGCCCGAGCGGGGCAAGCTTCTCCCGGTCGATGTCGAGCGCGATGACCGGGCTCTGGTTCTTCAGGTTGGTATTGACATCGACGAAGCCGGGCAACTCGCGCAAGCGGTCGAGCATGATGTCGTTCCAGCGATAGAGCTCGGCCAGATCTGTATCCTGCAGGGTGTATTGGTATTGGGCGCTGGTGAGCTGCCCGCCGATACGGATCGGCGGCGGGTTCTGCAGGAACACTCGAATGCCCGGCACGGCGGCCAGCTTGGGACGCAGGCGCGCGATGATCTCGGCGGGCTTCTCCGGGCGCTGGTCGTGCGGCTTGAGGTTGAGCACCAGTGTGCCCGTGTTGGACGTGGGCCGCGGGCCGCTGGCGCCGACGAAAGACGCCAGGGTGTGCACGCTCGGATCGGCGGCGATGATTTCAGCCACGGCGCGTTGCCGCTGCATCATTGCCGGAAATGAAATGTCCTGCGGCCCTTCGGTGGAGGCGATGATCTGCCCGGTGTCGCCGCTGGGCAGGAAGTCCTTGGGCACCGTGGTATACAGCAGTGCGGTGGCGATCAGGGTAAGCACGAAGGAGAGCATGACCCACAGCGGTCGCGCCATGCACCAGGTGAGCGAGTTCCGGTAGGCGCCCAGCAGGGTATCGAAGAAGCGCTCGAAGGCCATGAAGATGCGTCCGTGCTGTTCCGGCTCGGCGCGCTTCAGGTAGCGGCTGCACAGCATCGGCGTCAGCGTCAGCGAGACGAAGCCGGAGACCAGGATCGCGGCACAGATGGTGACGGCAAACTCGTGCAGCAGGCGGCCGACGATGCCGCTCATGAACAGCACCGGAATGAACACGGCGATCAGCGAGAGCGTCATCGAGATGATGGTGAAGCCGATCTCGCGCGCTCCCTTGATCGCCGCTTCGAAGGGCTCTTCGCCGTTCTCGATGTGGCGGATGATGTTTTCCAGCATGACGATTGCGTCGTCGACGACGAAGCCCACCGACAGCGTCAGCGCCAGCAGCGAGAGGTTGTCGAGGCTGTAGCCGAGCGCATGCATGATGGCGAAGGTGCCGATCACCGAAATGGGCAAGGCAAGGGCCGGGATGATCGTCGCCGAGAGGTTGCGCAGGAACATCAGGATCACCAGGATCACCAGGAAGCCGGCGAGGATCAGCGTGAATTGCACGTCACGGATGGATTCGCGGATCGAGACGCTGCGGTCGTAGTGCACCTGCAGGTCGATCGAGGCCGGCAGGTTGGCCTGGAATGCGGGCAGGACCTTCCGGATCGCGCTGACCGTTTCAATGGTGTTCGATCCGGGCTGGCGGAACACCGCCAGCATGACGGTGCGCCGATCGTTGAACCAGGCAGCGACCTTGGTGTTCTCCACGCCGTCGACGACGCGCGCCAGTTCGCCCAGCTTCACCGGCGCGCCGTTGCGCCAGGCCACGGTCGCCGTTCGATAGGCCTCAGCATTCAGCAACTGCCCGTTGGCCTGCAGCGCGAAGCTCTGCCGCGCACCGTCGAGCGTGCCCAGCGGCTGATTGGCGTTGGAACTCCTGACTGCTGCCTGCAGTTCGTCAATGCCGATGCCTCGCGAACTGAGCTGATCCGGATCGGCCTGGATGCGAACCGCATACTTCTGCGAACCGAAGACATTGATCTGGGCGACGCCGGGCAGGGTCGACAGGCGCTGCGCGAGCTGGGTCTCGGCATACTCGTTGACCACCCAGGTGGGCAGCGTCTTCGAGTTCATCGCGATGTAGAAAATCGCAAAGTCGGCCGGATTGATCTTGCGGAACGAGGGTGGTGTAGGCATGTCGGGCGGCAGCTTGCGCTGGGCGGCGGCGATCGCCGACTGCACGTCCTGGGCGGCGGCGTCGATATCGCGGTCGAGTCCGAACTGCAGCGTGATGGTGGAGGTGCCTTGGGCGCTGGTCGAGGTCATCGAGTCGAGGCCCGAGATCGTCGAGAACTGGTTTTCGAGCGGTGTCGCCACGGATGCGGCCATGGTCTCGGGCGAGGCGCCAGGCAACTGGGCGGTGACCGAGATGGTGGGGAAGTCGATGCTGGGCAGTTCGGAGACCGGCAGCGCGCGGTAGGCGATGATGCCGAAAATGAGGAAGGCTGCCATCAGCAGCGTGGTCATTACCGGCCGGCGGATGCACAGTTCTGGCAACTGCATCGCGGCTTCCTAGTCGGGCTTGGCGGGAGCGCCGGGCTTGCCTGCGGATTTGTCCGCCGGCTTGCCCGGTTTGCCCTCGGGGGCGTCTGCCGGCTTGATCCTCGCACCCGGCGTCAGTCGCAGGTGGCCTTCGGTGACGACGGCTTCGCCGCCGGCGAGGCCCTCGGCGACGATCGCGACCCGCTGTTGCACCGAGCCGACGCGGACCTTGCGGATGTCCACCGTGCCATCTTCCTTCGCCACGAACACGAAGTCGCCATCGGTGCCGTGCTGCACCGCCTCGGCGGGAATCACCACGGCCCCCGCCAGCGTGTCGAGCACCAGGCTGACACTGACGAACTGACCGGGTGCGAGCCTTTCGTCCTCGTTGGGCAGAATGGCCTTGAGCTGAATGGTACCGGTCGCGACGTCGACCCCGTTGTCGAGAAAGCGCACGTCGGCTTCCCAGGGCGTTGCGGCCCCCGCCACGGAAATCGCCGCCTTCATCGACTTCTTGCCCGAGCGCATGCCGGCCTGCAGCAACGGCAGATATTTTTCCGGAACGGCAAACCCCACATGCAGCGGGCGCACGCGGTTGATCACGGCCAGCGCCGTTTCGTTGACTTTGACTGCCGCGCCGGGGAACACCAGCTTCGCTCCGACGGCGCCGGCGAAGGGCGCCTTTACCACGGTGTATGACAATTGCAGGCGGGCCAGTTCGGCGGCGGCCGCATCGGCGCGGGCTGCGGCTTCTGCGGCGGCGGCGGCGGTGCGCATCTCGCCGACCTTTTCTTCCGAGACAAAGCCTTTGGCGCGCAGCGCAATGTAGCGTTCGACATCGGCGCTCGCCTTGGCGGACTGCGCTTTGCTCCTGGCCAGATTGGCTTCGGCCTGGTTGAGCCTGGCCTGGAGATCGGCGGGGTCGAGGCGCAGTAGCGGGTCGCCCTGCCGCACGTTCTGGCCTTCGGTGAAGGTCACGCCCTGCACCTGGCCGTCGACGCGTGACTTGAGGGTGACAGTCTCATAGGCCTCGGTGCGACCCGTGATGTCGAGCCGCAGCGGCATGTCCTGGACGACGGCCGTGGCCAGCCTGACGGGAACCGGCGGCGCCTGAGCCTTCTTGCCGGCCGCGGGTGCGTCGGGATTGGCGAAATACCAGGCGGCTCCGCCGCCGGCGGCAAGGACGGCAACAATCAACAGAATCTTGCGCGTCGTGGTCATGGGCGGATCAGCCTTCCCTGGGCAGGGTGGATTCGAGTACGAAGAGCTGTGTGACGTCCTCGCGGCGACGGATCAGATGCACGATGCTGCCATCGACCATGACTTCGGCGGGGCGCGGCCGGCTGTTGTAATTCGAGGCCATCGCCATGCCGTAGGCGCCCGCCGAGAGGATGGCGAGCAGATCGCCCTCGTTCAGCGCCAGCAGGCGGTCGTGGCCGAGGAAATCCCCCGACTCGCAGACCGGGCCGACGATTTCGTAGGACATTGTTTCGGCCGTCGCCGCGCCTTTTGCCGTAGTGTCGGCGCCGACTCTTGCGATGTCGTGCCAGGCGTCATAGAGCGCAGGACGCATCAGGTCGTTCATCGCTGCGTCGACCACGGCGAAGTGCTTTTCCTCGCCCGGCTTCAGCACTTCGACGCGGGTCAGCAGCAGGCCCGCATTGCCGACCAGCGAACGGCCCGGCTCGAACATCAGTTTCTCGCGGCGGCCGGCGAGCCGGGACAGCATGGGTGCGAGATACTCGGCCGCTGCCGGGGCCGGTTCGTCGGTCCGGTACTGGATGCCCATGCCACCGCCAAGGTCGATGTGCTCCAGCGCAATGCCCGCGGCGGCCAGGCGATCGACCAGCGCCAAGACCTTGTCGGCCGCTTCGGCGGCCGGCGCGGGATCGAGCAGCTGCGAGCCGATGTGGCAGTCGATGCCTTTCACGGCGATATGCGGCAGCGTGGCGGCGCGTCGGTACAGGGCGAAGGCTTCGTCGAAGGCGACGCCGAACTTGGCGTTCTTGAGGCCGGTGGAAATATAGGGATGGGTCTTCGGATCGACGTCGGGATTCACGCGCAGTGAAACCGGGGCGCGGCGGCCTACGCTGCCGGCAACCTCGCTGAGGTGTTCAAGTTCGCTGGCCGATTCGACATTAAAACAATGGATGCCTGCTTCGAGCGCCGCACGCATTTCCTCGCGCGACTTGCCGACGCCGGAAAACACGATCTTGCCCGGATCGCCGCCGGCGGCGATGACGCGTGCCAGTTCGCCACCGGAGACGATGTCGAAACCGGCGCCGAGTTCGGCGAAAAGATTCAGGATGGCGAGGTTGGAGTTGGCCTTGACCGCATAGCAGATCAGGGAGCGCTCAGCCAGGCCGTGCGCCTGTAGTGCGTCGCGATAGGCCGCGTAGGCCATGGTCAGCGCCGCGCGCGAATAGACGTAGCACGGGGTGCCGAAGCGCGTGGCGACATCGGTCAGCGCGACGCCTTCGACGTGGAGGCCGCCATCGTGCATGACGGCGAGGCTCATTGCCCCGGCCCGACTGCGGCTTTGTTGCTATTATCAACCGCAGGAGTCGGCGCTGGCGTTACGGTGGGCGCTGGCTGCGGCAAGGAAAGCTGCGTCTTGGTGCCGCAGCCGGCGAGTGCCGCCAGGGCCGCCATGACGGCGAGGAATGATGGGATCGGACGCATGGCGGATAGGTGTGTCTTTACAGGCAAAGGATGGTAACACGCGATGGACGAACGGGAATTCATGGTTGCGGCCGATGCCGAGCTGGCGCGCATCGAGACCGCGCTGGAGGCGGCCAGTGAAAGCGTCGCCGCCGACTTCGATTTTGAAACCAAGCCTGGTGGCGTGATCGAGATCGAGTTCGGAAATGGTTCGAAAATCATCCTCAACCGGCACGGTGCGGCGCGCGAAATCTGGCTCGCGGCGAAATCGGGAGGCTATCATTTTCGCCCCGAGGGCGGGCGCTGGGTCGGCACGCGCGACGGCGAGGAACTGCTGGCAGCCCTGTCCCGCACCGTGTCGGAACAGGCCGGCATCCGGGTCCAACTCTAGTTTTTCTTTTCGGTGGCCGGTTTGGGCGGCGCCGGCTTTTCCGCTACGGGCTTTTCCACGAGTTTCGGTTTGGCATCCTGCACCGGCGCCGGCGCCTGCCTGGGCTCTTCCTTTTCCTCCTCCTCGGCTGGCGGCGGCAGAAGTTCCTTGTAAATCATTTCCCGGCTGGCCTTGCCCGCGGGGTCGTTGGCGGTGATCGAGACGAGGCCATCCGGAGTTTCCTGCCAGCTCTCGGGCACGTTCTTCAACGCGTGTTCCATGAAGCCGATCCAGATTGGCAGCGCCGCCGCGCCACCGGTTTCGCCGTTGCCCATCCGCTTGGGCTGATCGAAGCCAATCCATGCGATGCCGACGACGGTCGGCTGGTAGCCGCAGAACCAGGCGTCGATGTAGTCGTTGGTGGTACCGGTCTTGCCCGCCAGGTCGCCGCGCTTGAGCACGGCGGCGGCCCGGGTGGCGGTGCCGCGCCGGACCACGTCGTGCATCATGCTGTCCATCAGCCAGGCGTTGCGCGCGTCGATCGCACGCAGGGATTCGTCGCCGGCCAGCGACGGTTGCGTCGCAGCGAGCACATTTCCCTTGTCGTCGAGGATCTGACGCACGATGTAGGGCTCGATGCGGTAGCCGCCGTTGGCGAAAATGGAATAGGCGCCAAGTTGCTGCCACGGCGTCACCGATCCTGCGCCCAATGCCAGCGTCAGGTAGGGTGGGTGCTTGTCGGCATCGAAGCCGAAGCGTGTCACATAGTCCTGGGCGTACCTGGTGCCGATCGAACGCAGCAGGCGGATCGACACCATGTTCTTCGATTTCGCCAGCGCCGTGCGCAGGCTCATCGGACCTTCGTATTTGCCATCATAGTTTTTCGGCTCCCAGGCTTGAGAGCCTGTTTCTTCGGCGGAGATCGAGACCGGTTCGTCGGGAATGACCGAGGCCGGGGTGTAGCCTTTTTCGAGGCCCGCAGAGTAGATGAAGGGCTTGAAGCTGGATCCTGGCTGGCGCCAGGCCTGGGTGACGTGATTGAACTTGCTGCGATTGAAGTCGAAGCCGCCGACCAGTGCCCGAATCGCACCATCGACAGGGCTCGCTGCAACGAATGCAGCCTCGACGTCGGGCAATTGGACAATTTGCCAGCCGCCCTTGTCGAACTTCTGTACGCGGATCACGGCACCGCGCCTCACACGCTTGTTCGGTGCTGCCTTGTCGTCCAGCATGCGCGCGGCGAACTTGAGTCCCTCGTCGCCGATCTTCAGCACCTCGCCGCCCCGCAGATAGGCGCGCACGAGTTTTGGCGTGGCCTCCAGAACGATGGCCGGCAGCAGGTCGTCGCTGTCGTCGTACTCGGTCAGCAGCTCTTCGAATTCCTCGTCCTGGTCCGAGGTGATGTCCTTTACGTCCACATAAGCCTCGGCACCGCGGTAGCCGTGACGACGGTCGTAATCGATGACACCGCGGCGCACCGCGCGGTAGGCGGCCTGCTGTTCGCCGTGATCGATGGTCGTTATGACACGCAGGCCGCGACTATAGACGTCGTCCGGGAAACGCTCGGCGGCTATCTGTCGGGCCATCTCGGCGACGTACTCGGCGCGGACGCCGAAGTCGTTAACGTCGCGTTTGATGTACAAGGCTTCGGTTTGAGCCGCCTTCCACTGTGCGTCGCTGATGAAGTCGAGCTCATGCATCCGGCGCAGGACGTAGCGCTGACGCAGTTGCGCGCGCTTCGGATTGGCCACCGGATTGTAGGCCGAGGGTGCCTTGGGCAATCCGGCGAGCATGGCCGCCTCGGCGACGCTGACATCCTTCAGGGCCTTGCCGAAGTAGATCTGGGCCGCCGCCGAGAACCCGTAGGCGCGCTGACCCAGATAAATCTGGTTCAGGTAAATCTCGAAAATCTGGTCTTTGCCGAGATTGTTCTCTATTTTGAAAGCCAGTAACATTTCATAGAGTTTGCGCGTAAGGGTTTTTTCACTCGAAAGGAAAAAGTTGCGAGCCACCTGCATCGTGATGGTCGACGCGCCTTGGCGCTTGCCGCCGCCGACAAAATTGGAATACGCTGCGCGCAACACGCCCAGCGTGTCAATGCCCGGATGCTGGTAGAAGCGCTCATCCTCGGCCGCCAGAATGGCCTGCTTCATTACCGTGGGGACGTCCTTGATGCGTGCAAAATTGCGTCTCTCCTCGCCGAACTCGCCAATCAGCTGGCCGTCGCTGGAGTAAATGCGCAGCGGAATTTTCGGCTGATAATCCGTCAACACTTCCAGCGACGGAAGCTGCGGATAGGCGAGAATCAACGCGATGCCGGCAAGCGCGGCGACACTCAGCACAGCGCCGCCGGTGGCGAGCAGGAAATACAGCGCCCAGCGGGCGGGGGCGGGTAGGGCGGGAATGAGCACGAATGGATGGGGTGGAAAGCAGCGCCGACGATTATAGCTGTGGTGCTGGAGACACGCCGCCCAAGGGCTTCCTTAATAATTTTGCTTTACAGCCGATATAGTTGCTGCTAGCATCTGAAGTAAATTATCTGTATAGCTCGTAACGCAATATTTTTAAAGGGAAAATCCTTTGCAGATCGATGTCTCGGCACTGAAGTCGATCTTTAACCCGAAGCTGCGTCCGTTGATCGGCGTGGATATCAGTTCGACCGCCGTCAAGATGGTTGAGCTGGTTGACGCCGGCAAGGGGCAGCCGCGGGTCGAACGCTATGCGATCGAGCCTTTGCCGAAAGACGCGTTGCTCGACGGCAATTTTTCCTCGCTCGAGGCGGTTGCCGATACCCTGCAACGTTGCTGGAAGCGGCTCGGCAGTTCCACGCGTTTTGTCGCGATGGCCCTGCCCACTTCTGCCGTGATTACAAAGAAGATCACGCTGCCGGCCAACTTGCGCGAGCAGGACATGGAAGTTCAGGTCGAGTCGGAAGCGAACCAGTACATTCCGTTTGCCCTGGAGGAGGTCAATCTCGACTTTCAGGTGATCGGTCCGGCGCCGTCGAGTCCCGACGATGTCGAGGTGCTGCTGGCCGCGTCGCGCAAGGAAAAGGTCGAAGACCGCGTCGCTGCGGCGGAACTGGCGTTGTTGAAGCCGGTGGTGATGGACGTCGAGGCCTACGCAATTCATTCCGCCTACGAATTGGTAACAAAGCAGCTTCCTGGGGGAGGCGAGGGCCAGATCATCGCGCTGGTGGATGTCGGCGCCTCGGCCATGAAGGTCACCATCATGAAGGATGACCAGCAGCTCTATGCGCGCGAGCAGGCTTTTGGCGGATCAGAGCTCACCGATGAGATCATGCGCGCCTATGGCATGGGCCCGGAGGAAGCAGAGAATCTGAAGCGGTCCGGTACGCCTCCCGACAACTACGAGGCCGAAATTCTTCATCCTTTCATCGAGAATCTGGCCCAGGAAGTCGCGCGCGCACTCCAGTTTTTCTTCACTTCGACACCTTATAACGAAGTACATCACATCATCCTTGCCGGCGGGTCCGTGCTGGTTCCAGGCGTGGCCGAGCTTGTCGGTCAGCGCACGAATGTCAATACCCAGTTGGCCGATCCGTTTGCCGGCATGGCGATTTCTCCGCGGATTCGTGCCAAGCAGCTTGCCGCGGATGCGCCGGCCCTGATGGTGGCTTGCGGGCTTGCGCTGAGGAAGTTCGATTAATGATCCGGATCAACCTTCTCCCCCATCGCGAGGCAAAGCGCAAGGCGCGGCGCCAGCAGTTCTATGTACTGCTCGGACTGGTTTCGGTGCTGGCGGCCCTGATATGGTTCCTCGGTTTTTCGATCATCAATACGCGGACCAATGCGCAGGACGAGAAGAACGAATTCCTCAAGCGCGAGATCGCCAGTCTGGACAAGGAAATCGACGAGATCAAGAAGATCAAGGAACAGACCGACGC
>JAIOPW010000458.1 GCA_021413665.1 Rhodocyclales bacterium
GGCGCCGTAACGCCGTCGCCGACTCTCCATTCCGTCACGCCCGCACCCGGCGCCGCGACGCGGCCCGAGTGCCTATCCACAGGAGGCCGTATCATGGCCGGCATGACTACTCCATCCAGACGCACGCCGGCCACCAGATCCAAGCCGGCCGCCAAGCGGTCCGCGCCTCCGGCAGAGGCCGCCACCGGTCCCTTCCTCCGTTTCCATCACTCCGAGGCGCTGCGCAAGAAGACGCTGGCGCTGCTCGGCGCCATCGAGGACGCTGACGACCCCACCGTACATCGCGATGGCCTTGCCGGACTGGTGGTGGAATTGAGCAACAGCGGCCTCGACGCATTTTTCATCCAGCCGCTCAAGCACGCAAAGGCAGGCTTCATCGTCGAGCAGTCGGCGAAGCTCGGCATGAAGGGGGTGCAGCAGGTCATGGCCTCGGTCATCCGCCAGATCATCGGACGCATGGGCAGTCCGCAACTGCTTTCAGTGTCCGGCTCGATCCGGCGGTTCATGCTGTGAAGCGCTCACGCCCGGCTCCCGGTCGGGCGGGTCGGCACGAATCGCCGGGGACCGGTACCATCCGGAGCGCAATTCCTTGCCGACAACCGGGGTCTTCCAGCACACGATGAACGCCACGCCCGAAGAACGCCAGGAACCGGCGCCCGCAGCGGCTCCCCGTGGTGGCCTGTCGGCGGGACTGGCCGGGCTGTCGCCGGCCTATTTCGGCATGGTCATGGCAACCGGCATTGTTTCGCTCGCCGCCCATCGCTTGGCCATGCCGGGTGTGGCACAGGCCCTGTTCCACCTCAATGTCGGCATCTACTGTGTGCTCTGGGTCCTTACGCTGTGGCGCATGGCGCGCCACCCGCGCCGCTTCTTCGGCGACATGGTCGACCATCTACGCGGTCCGGGCTTCTTCACCATGGTGGCCGGGACCAGCCTGCTCGCCAGCCAGTTCATGGTGCTCGCGGCGAACTTTGCCGCCGCCGCGGTGCTGTGGGTGGTCGCCCTTGCGCTCTGGGTCGGGCTGACCTACGGGATATTCGCCGGCATCATCATCAAGGAGCGCAAGCCGGACCTCGACCAGGGCATCAGCGGCGGCTGGCTGCTCGCCGTGGTCGCCACCAATTCGATCGCGGTGCTCAGCGCGCTGCTGGCCGCCCACATCGACCAGCCGGCGCGGCTGGCGATGAACTTCCTCGCGCTCGCGATGTGGCTGTGGGGCGGCATGTTCTACATCTGGATGATGTCGCTGATCTTCTATCGCTACACCTTCTTCCCGCTGTCTCCGGGCGACCTGTCGCCGTCCTACTGGATCAACATGGGCGCCATGGCGATTTCCACCCTGGCCGGATCGCTGCTGGCGATCAACTCGCCCGATGCGCCCTTCCTGTTCTCGCTACTGCCCTTCATCAAGGGCTTCACGATTTTTTGCTGGGCGACGGCCACCTGGTGGATACCCATGCTGCTGGTGCTCACGCTGTGGCGCCATGCCCATCGGCGCTTCCCCCTCGAATACGACCCGCTCTACTGGGGCGCGGTGTTTCCGCTCGGCATGTATGCGGCCGGCACCGACCTGATGGTCGAGGCGATGGGGCTGCATTTTCTCGCGCGGGTGCCGACGGTCTTCCTCTACGTCGCGCTCGCCGCATGGCTGGCGGCATGCGCCGGCCTCGCCGGCGACCTGCTGCGCCGCGTCGGCGCCTTGCGCGGCTAGGACGCGACCGCATGCCAGCACACGGGTCTATCGACGCACCGCCCCCCATCGACCTGCTGGTGATCGGCGGCGGCATCAACGGTGCCGGGATCGCTCGCGACGCGGCGGGGCGCGGCTTGTCGGTGGCGCTGGTGGAGCGCGGCGACCTCGCCGGCGCGACTTCGTCGGCCTCGTCGAAGCTGGTGCATGGCGGTCTGCGCTACCTCGAACAGTTCGAATTCCGCCTCGTGGCGGAGGCGCTGGCGGAGCGGGAAACCCTGCTGCGAATGGCGCCGCACCTGGTCTGGCCGGCGCGCTTCATCATGCCCCACGTGCCCTGGCTGCGGCCGCGCTGGATGATCCGCGCCGGGCTTTTCCTCTATGACCACCTCGGCGGCCATCACGCCGATTCCCTGCTGGCGGGTTCGGCATCGGTGCGGCTGGACCGGCCGCCCTATGACGCTGGCCTGCAGGCGCGCTATCGCCACGGCTTCATCTATTCCGATTGCCGCACCGACGACGCGCGGCTGGTGATTGCCAATGCGCGCGACGCGGCAATGCTTGGCGCGCGCATCCTGCCGCGCACCGAGCTGGTCGCGGCGCATCGCGCCGAGGGCCTGTGGCAGGTGAGGCTGGGCAGCGGCGAAAAGCTGCGGGCGCGGGCCATCGCCAACGTCGCCGGGCCCTGGGTCAAGGAAGTGCTGAATGAGCGCCTGGGCGTACCGTCGGCCGACTCGGTACGCCTGGTGCGTGGCAGCCACCTGGTGCTGCCGCGGCTCTATGAGGGCGAGCACGCCTTCATTTTGCAGAACGACGACCGTCGGGTGGTGTTCATGATCCCTTGGGAGGGCGGCTTCACGCTGCTCGGCACCACCGACGTGGTGGAGACCGGCGACCCGCTGCACCCGCAGGCCACAGAGGAGGAGGCCGCCTACCTGTGCGCCGCCGCCGGGCGCTACCTGAAGCAGGCGCCGCGGCCACAGGACGCGGTGTGGCGCTACGCCGGGGTGCGCCCGCTCTACGACGACGGCTCGGGCGATCCGTCGTCCATCACCCGCGACTACACGCTGCGTATGGATGACGCCGATGGCGCGCCGGTGCTGTCGGTGTTCGGCGGCAAGCTGACCACCTACCGGCGGCTGGCCGAGCAGGTGGTCGACAAGCTGGCGGCGGCGCTGGGCGATTCGCGGCCGGCCTGGACCAAACAATCGACCCTGCCCGGCGGCGCGATGCCGGCGGGCGGCCTCGATGATTTCGTGCGGCGCGAAATCGCGCCGCGCTATCCCTGGCTGCCGGCGGCGCAACGCGACGCGCTGGCGCGCCGCCACGGTAGCGAACTGCCCGAACTGCTGGGCGCCGCCCAAGGCCCGGACGAGCTCGGCGAGGATTTCGGCGGCGGCCTCTGCGAACGCGAACTGGAATGGATGCTGGCGCGCGAGTGGGCGCGCAGCGCCGACGACATCCTTTGGCGCCGCAGCAAGTGTGG
>JAIOPW010000459.1 GCA_021413665.1 Rhodocyclales bacterium
GGGCAGGGTCTCCCAGTCCGGCAGCAGATGCACGCGCAGATCGGGCGCGAACCAGCCGATTTCCTCGGCGAGGCGCTGCGCTTCGAGCGGACTGGCCGTCACCACCGCGAGCAGGGCGCCGGGCCGGGCAAGCTGCGCCAGCGCCAGCGCGTCGGCGGAGGCGGCAAGCGGTGGCAAGTCGAGGCGTTGGCCCGGTTTGGGCAGGGCGGGGAGGGACAGCAGGGACTTCATGGGATGCGGCGTATGGAGAGGCGCGAATTATATGTCTGCCGCCCAACGGAAGGCAGACGGTATCCCCTGGTGGGATACGCAGCGCCGGGTAGTCAGCGCGGACGCGGTGCGTCCCTTCGGGAACATTTACCGTTATCATCGTCGCTTAAGGAATTAACCCATCCCTCATGCAAGGTCAGCTTTTCAGCCAGGATTTTCTTCATCGCGGCATCCGCGAGACACCGCCGTATGAGGCCTTGAGCGACGCCCACTTCGACGCTTTTCGTGGCGCGTTGCGTGCGATCTATGAGCCTTTGAATACCGAGTCCACCATCAACGAAGCTCAAACCGAGCAATTGGTGATTGAAAAGGTACTGGTCGAGCTTGGATGGGGCCAGGACTACCTGCCGCAAGTCAATCTTTCGGGCAAGCGGCGCGAGGACGTGCCCGACGTCCTGCTGTTTCCCGATTCGGCGGCCAAAGCCGCGGCGGTGGCTGAAACGCGCGATGACAAACGTTACAGGCATGGTCTTGCCATCCTCGAAGCCAAGCGCTGGCTGCGTCCGCTGGATCGCGGCGACGCTGCCGAGGCGCACGACCCCGGCGCGCCATCGTCGCAGATGCTGCGTTACCTGTCGCGCGTCGACGTGGTGGCCGACCACGCGGTGAAGTGGGGCGTGCTGACCAACGGTGCGGTGTGGCGGCTCTACTGGCAGGATGCCCGCTCGCGCGCCGAGGAATTTTTCGAGATCGACGTTGCTGCCGCGCTGGGTGTCTCCGGCCTGCAAATGGAATTCGATGCGCCGGCACCCGAACATGCCCTGCGCCTGTTCTTTCTCATGTTCCATCGCGCCGCCTTTCTCTCGCAATCGTGGGACACCGCGGGTCGCAGCTTTCATGCATACGCCCGCAACGAGGCGCGGGTTTATGAGGAAAAGGTTGCGCAGGATTTGGGCGCGCGGGTGTTCGCCGACGTCTTTCCCTCGCTGGCTCAGGCGCTGGCGCGGGGCGACTTGCAAGCGCGGATGCACGACTACGGCGTCGGCAAGGCAGCGCGCAAGCGCTACAACCGCGGCTATCTCGAAGAAGTTCGCGAGGCGGCGCTGATTCTGCTGTATCGCCTGCTGTTCCTGTTCTACGCCGAGGATCGCGGCCTGCTGCCGGTGCGCGACGAGCGCTACCACGCCTACAGCGTGCGCCGGCTGCGCGAGCGCGTGCGCGACGACATAGATGCCCGTAGGCCGCTGGCTACAAAGCTCGACAACCTCTACCGCGATTTGCAGGGCGTGTTTTCCATCATCGACGAAGGCGAGGACGCGGTGGGCATTCCAGCCTACAACGGCGGCCTGTTCGACCGCGCCCGTGCGCCGATCCTGGTGCGTTCGCGCGTGCCGGATTCGGTCATGGCGCCGATCATCGACGCCCTGTCGCGTCGCACCGAGGACTTGCTGCGCGGCTGGATCAACTACCGCGACCTGTCGGTGGCGCATCTCGGCGGTATCTATGAGCGGCTGCTCGAATACACGCTGGAGCATGAAGTCGCGCCGAAGGATACCTTCGAGAACACGCCCGAAATCGACCGCATCGTCGCCCGGCCGGCCAGCTTCGCGCGCAAGGTGTCCGGCAGCTACTACACCCACGATGACCTGGTGCGCCTGATCCTGCGCGAGTCGGTGGGCCTGCTGGCGCAGGAGCGCATAGCGTCCTTCCTCACCCGTATCGAGAAGTGGAAGAAAAAGACTGCGTTCAATCCCGGCGACTGGGACGCGCTGGACAAGCTCGATCCGGCCAGCGCCATCCTCGAACTCAAGATTTGCGACCCGGCGATGGGCAGCGGCCATTTTCTGGTGGCGCTGGTGGACGATCTGGCCGACCGCGTGCTGGAAGCGATCAACACCGCCGAGCATCTGGTCAGCGAGCAGCCCTGGGCCGCCCATCTCATCGAGCAGGGCCGCCCCTGGCAAAGCCCGCTGGTGGCGCGCATCGCCCATATCCGCCGCACCATCCAGGGCGCTGCACGCGAGCATGGCTGGGCCGTGACCGATGCCCAGCTCGACGACCGCCATGTCGTGCGCCGAATGATTCTCAAGAAGAGCGTCTTCGGCGTCGACAAGAACCCGATGGCTGTCGAACTGGCGAAGACGGCGTTGTGGCTGCATACCTTCACCGTCGGCGCGCCGCTGTCCTTCCTCGATCACCACCTCAAGTGTGGCGATTCGCTGCATGGCGAGCGCCTGCCCGAGGTGACGTGCGGCATCGAAGCGCTGGGCATGCTGTTCCAGCGCGGCGAACTGACGCGGCTCGAAATTGCAGCCAAGAGCCTGGCGCAGGTCGCCGACCTGACCGACGTCGATATCGCCGAGGCGCGGCTGTCGAAACAGTTGGCCGACGAAGCGACGCTGCAGGTTGCGCCCATCCATGCGCTGCTCGATTTCTGGCGCGCGCTGCGCTGGAAGCTGCCGGGCTGGCCGGTGAATACGGCAAAGAAGCTGGAAAAGCTGGGCGACAGGCAGACGGCCGAAGCGCTGGGCGAAATCTTCTCGCCCGACCGCAACCTGCTGGCACTGTTGACCGTCAAGTCCGAGCAGCCGGAAGAATACGTCGTCAGGGAGCCGGTCAAGGTCGCGCCACCCACACCGGGCGAGGCGCTGATGGCGGAGTTGCGCGAGATCGCGGCGCGCGAAGCTTTCCTGCATTGGTGGACCGCCTTCCCGACAGTGTTCGATGCCGATGGGCAGGGCGGCTTCGACGTGGTGCTGGGCAATCCACCGTGGGATCGCATCAAGTTGCAGGAAGTCGAATGGTTCGCCGAGCGCGACCGCGCCATCGCCGCGCAGCCGCGGGCGGCGGACCGCAAGCGGATGATTGCGGCGCTGGAAAAGAAGAAATACGGCCCGGCGCCCTTGTGGCTGGAATACGCCGAAGCATGCCAGCGCGCCGAGGCCAACGCCCGCGTGCTGGGCAAGAGCGGCGATTACCCCTTGCTGGGCGGCGGCGACGTGAATCTCTACAGCCTGTTCGTTGAGCGGGCGCAAGCGCTGACGGCGCCGAACGGCCTAGTGGCTTTGCTGACGCCTTCCGGCATCGCGGCTGACAAGGGGGCGGCGGAGTTTTTCCGGGGTATATCGGTGACGGGAAGGCTGGGGGCGCTGTTCGACTTCGAGAACAAGAAGGTGTTTTTCCCCGACGTTCATGCCAGCTTCAAGTTCTGCGCATTGGTCTTCGGCGGCGAGCAGCGCCGCTTTGCCGCGTCACGCTGCGCCTTCTATCTACACAACATCGACGAACTCGACGATAAAGCGCGCGTGCTAGAACTCTCGGCAGAGGACTTCAAGCGAGTGAATCCGAATACCGGCGCCGCGCCGATCTTCGGCAATCGTCGCGATGCCAACATCACCATGCGCATTTACCGTGAGCACCCGGTGCTGGTGGATCGCGGCGACGGCGCAGAGCACCGTGTCTGGCCGGTGAAGTATTTGCGTATGTTTGACATGACCAACGACTCAAATCTGTTTCTGACGCGAGCCGAAGTCGAAAAACAGGGTATCGAAGCTGTGCCGCTATACGAAGGCAAGATGGTGCAGATTTACGACCATCGCGCCGCCGACGTGACAGTGAATGCCGGCAATCTGCACCGCGCTGCACAGCCGCAGTCGATTCCCGTGGTCGAGAAGATGAACCCGGACCGCTTGCCCGTGCCGCAGTTCTTTGTCGAGGCGTCACAAACTGCAGCAAATCCGTTCCCATGGGCGCTCGGTTTCAAGGAAATCACGGCACCGACCAATATGCGCTCCATGATTGCCATGCTGCTGCCCGGCGCAGGATTCGGCAACAAGGTGCCCTTGCTGGTGCCGCAGGAAGGGACGGCAAGGGAAGCAGCGGCCTTCTGCGCGCTCTTGCTGGCGAATCTCAACAGCTTCGCTTTCGATTTTGTGCTGCGGCAGAAACTGCAAGGTCAAACGATCAACCTGTTTATCCTCGAACAACTCCCGGTCATCGTGCCCGCCCGTTTTGAGGAATGCATCGGCAAAGACAAAATCGCCGATTTCATTCGTGACCAGGTGCTGCATCTTTCCTACACCGCCCACGATCTCGCGCCCTTTGCCCGCGATCTGGGCTACGACGGACCGCCCTTCGTCTGGGACGACGAGGATCGCCGCGCCCGCATGGTGATTCTCGACGCCCTGTTCATGCATCTCTATGGTTTGTCGGAAGACGACGCGGCCTGGATACTCGACAGCTTCCCCATCGTCCGCGCCCAGGACGAAGCCGCCTTTGGCGACTATCGGACCAAGACGCGGATACTCGACGCCCTGCGGGAAATCAACGAAGGCCGGTTGGTCGGCCCCTGAAAAAGTACCCAAAGGGACGCATCGGGGACAAATATCGGTGCAATCAGCTCGGCCGATTTGACATCATCGAGAGTCAGCTAGGTGCCCGAAGCAGAAATAGCAAGAGGGCGAAAGCAGACGGTCAGCGGTCGAGATTTTTTAGTCGGGGCGATGCGTTGGCACTACCAGTAATCAGGATTGTCGAACTCCTGAACGCACGCAGGACGGCTTTTCAGGATTGGAATAGCCTCTCCCGATAATGGCTGGCCAAGCCAACCTTCTGGCATTGAGAGTGGTAGCGGAGCCTGGATGACATCTTCCGATAACGCCTGAAACCCCACCTTGGAGTAGAAGGCAGGATCGCCATACGTGACAACCAGCGTTGTGGAGCGATTTTTCAACTCGTCCAGTCCAAATTTAATCAATGCCTGCCCAATCCCCTTTCCCTGATGGGCGGTGCTAACTGCAACTGGAGCGAGCATGAAGGCTTCGATGGGCTCATCGAATCGAAGTCGGGTAAAGAAGATTGCCCCAATCATTGCCCCTTCTGCATAGGCACCAATACAGATAATTTCCTGATTGTCGGTGCGTGCAGCCAGCGCAGAGGCAAGACTGCCAATCAGCCTCCCTTCTTGTTCCCCTTCAGATGACGAAAATGCTGAAGTGAACATTCTTGCCACTTCTTCCTTGCTGTTGTTATAGAGAATCCTGAAATTCATGCTTCGTCCTGAAATAAGCTCACACTGAAAATGTCGCGGCATAGCCGAGAGGTGCCACGGCAGCTTTACGCTTGGAGTTGAACTTCCGCTTCTGGCCGAGTGCAGATCACCAGTCTTGCTGTTGGGGAAAATCCAGGAGTCGGCGCTGACAGGACGGCGCTCCTTCAGACACCTGCATGCAGCCGTATCGGAATCCGCTGCGGTCCGAAGGGTTTGCCGAATACACCAAAGCGCCCCGCAATCATGGTGCCGCAATGGCGGCAATGCCCGGCATCGTCAAGTTCGTAGCTCAGGATGCGATACCAGTCGCGCTCGATTACCGCTTTGCCGCAGCCGGGGCAGTAGGTGGCGTCGCCGGCCTTGTCGTGCACGTTGCCGGTATAGACATAGTGCAGGCCGGCGTCCATGGCGATGTGGCGGGCGCGGGTCAGCGTCGCCGGCGGCGTGGCCGGGATGTCGTCGAGTTTCCAGTCGGGATGGAAGGCGGAAAAATGCAGCGGCACGTCCGGCCCGAGTTCCTTTGCCACCCAGGCGGCCAGCGCCCCGAGTTCGTCATCCCCGTCGTTCTTGCCGGGAATCAGCAGCGTGGTCAGCTCCAGCCAGCAGTCGGATTCGTGATGGACCATGGCCAGCAGGTCGAGCACGGGTTGCAGGTGCCCGCCGCAGAGATTCACATAGAAGTCGTCGGTGAAGCCTTTCAGGTCGACGTTGGCGGCATCCATCTTGGAATAGAACTCGCGCGCCGGGTCGAGGTGCATGTAGCCCGCGGTGACGGCGACGGTCTTGATGCCCAGCGCATGGCAAGCGTCGGCGGTGTCCATCGCGTACTCGGCGAAGATCACCGGGTCGTTGTAGGTGAAGGCTACGCTCTTGGCGCCGTTCTTCTGCGCGGCAAGGGCGATGGCTTGCGGCGTAGCGTCGTCCATCAGGCGGTCCATGTCGCGCGATTTCGAGATATCCCAGTTCTGGCAGAACTTGCAGGCCAGGTTGCAGCCGGCGGTACCGAATGACAGGACGCTGGAGCCGGGATGGAAGTTGTTGAGCGGCTTCTTCTCTATCGGGTCGATGCAGAAACCCGAGCTGCGGCCGTAGGTGGTGAGAAGCATCTCGCCGCCCTGCATGGCGCGCACGAAGCAGGCCGCGCGCTGGCCTTCGTGCAGCTTGCAGTTGCGCGGGCAGAGGTCGCACTGGATGCGGCCGTCGTCCAGGTTGTGCCACCAGCGCGCGGGTACGCCGCTCAGAGGGGCGTCGCTTCTTTCCATTTGCGCACCTCGTAGCGTTGCAGTTGCACCTCAGGCGACCACCAGTCTGCCGGCAGCCCGGCTTTCTGCTTGAGGCGGGCCATGAACATGTGCCGCTCCGGCAACTGTTCCCAGACCTGCGGCAGGAAGGTGCTGCGTCGATGTCCCGCGATCAGGATCACGCCGTCGATATTCGGGCGCAGTTGGCGCAGTGCGTCGGCTTCGTTTGTGAAGCTCATCGGCCGCGGCGTGGTGAGCAACGAGACCTCGACCCGGGTGCGCGGCAGTTCGGCGAGCGTCAGCGGCGGAAAGCGCGGATCGCTGAAGGCGGCGGCGATGGCGTTGGCGCGCACGTCGTGGTCGAGCGGACGGTGGGCCTCAAGGGAACCGATGCAGCCGCGCAGGTCGTCATTCTGCGTCAGCGTGACGAAGGTGGCGCCAGGCGAGGTCACCGCCGGATGGTCGGGTTCGGGCTGCGCCGGCTGGCCGAGGTGGGTGGCGATGGCGTTGCGCGCGCGCGCCAGCAGCGCCGCGCCGAGATCGTCGGCTTGCGGCTGGTAGAGGGCAAAGGAGGCATAGCCGACGACGCGCGTCTTGTCGCCCGCGGTATCGCCCGAATTGCATTGCGCGACGCGTTCGATCGTCAGCCCGCGCCGACGCGCCGTGGCGAGCAGGCCGTTGATGGGCAACGCACCGCAGGCCTGTTCGAAGTTCGTCAGCGGTTCCAGGGCAAGGATGTGCTGCACGGTCTCGCCATCGATGAGTTGCGCCTCTCGGTAGCCGTGGAAGTGCGAGAGGTCGGAACTGATCACGATCAGGGTATCCTCGCCGCCCCAGAGCCGGTCGAGGACTTCCGCCACTTCTGCGGCGGTGGCCTTGCCCACCGCCAGCGGCACCAGTTCAAACCGGCCCAGTACGGTTTGCAGGAAGGGCAGTTGTACTTCGAGCGAGTGCTCCTGGGCGTGGGCGGCGTCGCTGGCGACGACCTGCGGCAGATCGGCCAGGCCATCGAGCGCGGCGCGGTCCAGCGCGATGCTGCCCAATGGGGTGGCGAAGGCCGCCACTGTCGGCGCCGCCAGTCCGCGCACGGAAACGCGGTGGCAGGGCCCGAGCAGCACCACGCGGCGGATGCCCGCAGCGAGCGGTGCGAGGCGCGCATAGGCCTGGCCGGCGGTGCCGCCGGAATAGACATAGCCGGCATGCGGAACGATCAGCGCCTTGAGCCGGCGGGACGCAACAGTCGGCGCTGGCGCGACGGCAGCGAGGCGGGTAGCGAGGTCATCGCGCAGGCTGGCGGCGTCACCGGGATAGAACATGCCGGCAACGGCCGGCGGACGGCAGGCGATCGCGGAGTTCATCGCGTCACGCCCGGTGCGCCTAGCGCGGCGTTCCCCGGTAGCGGGGCGCGGCGTAGGGATGGCTGCCGCGGAAGGCCTCGAACAGCTTCCAGCGCACCACGGGTATCCTCGACACAAGTTTCAGTGGCACCGAGTAGATCTCGCAACTGTCGCGGGCCACCACGGCAACGGGCGCCACCGCAAGCGGCGCGGGTCCGGTTCCGTTTTCGGTCATTGCCGCGAACAGGCTGTCCGCGCCCCAGAATTCTCCCTTGCCGAACACCGGCGCCCGCTGGTCATCGCCCATGGCCACGCGACCCTTGCCGATCAGGTGCAGTTGCTCCGGATCGCCGACGAAGCGTTCACCGGCGTGCAGGCTGGTGATGGTGCAATTGCGGGCAAGCGTGAACAGGGTGGTGTTGGTGACGGCGTCGCTGAAGAGGAAGGTGCGCCGCAGGCGCTCTTCGACCTTGCGGGCGTCGAGCAGTTCGCTGCTGGAGAAAAAGCGTTCGATGAAGTTGCGGTAGAGGTCGGCGGGCAGGCGCAAGGCCTGGACGAAGCCGACGGAACGATAGGTCTCCTCGCTCGGCTGGTTGTGCAGCGCCGCCGACTCGGCCAGCAGCGAGCCGCTGAACAGGAAATGCGAGCTGCCGGGATCGGCCGTCAGCATCTCGACCTTGCCGGCGAGGACGAGGTGGATTTCGCCGGGAATCCTTCCGGCCGGGGTGATGATGGTTTCCGGATTGAACGTGGAAATCCGGTTGTTGAGCAGCATGTGCAGCCGTTCCATCGGCACCGCCGGGAAGTAGCTCTTGAGGAATTCGCTGGCGTCGCGCAACAGGAAGTTCTGTTCGCCGGGAATCATCACGTCCACGGTGCCAAACGGCGCCCCCGAGCCGATGCGTCGTTCGGCGTCGGTCAGGTCGCGCGCGGTATGCGCGAGCAGCAGCCGGGTGGAGCGATCGGCGGCGAAGTCCGCGGCGCTGCCATGGATCATGCCGCCGCCGATGTCGATTTTCTTCAGATCGACCGGCGCCAGGTAATCGTCCTTGATGGCTTGCGCACGCACGGCACTGACCCCTGGCAGCGAGGGGTCGGCGTTGATCATGCCGTCGATCACGGCGAAAGAGGCGATGTCGGCGAGATGGCTGTAAGTGCGATAACCACCCTCCCACAGCACGCGGAAATGGAAGATCGTGGTCTCCACCGGATGCGGCGAAACAGTGGGCCGGACCTCCAGGCCCATGACGTCGTTCCACTTTCCCTCTTCGAGGTCGCGAATGTCGAAATAGCGCGAGAACTCGCTTTCGGCGATCGACAGCAGGGAACAGAATTTCCGCGTCACCGAGGCGCGCACCAGCGGCGTGGCGAAATACTGCAGCGGCCGGTCGCATTGCAACAAGTTGGTCAGCCCGGCAAAGTGGTCGTCGTGGCAATGGGTGTGGAATATCCCCGCGACTTCCTTCTTGCCGATGCCGAGCGCATCGAGGCTATAGTTGATGTTCGGCCCGGCATCGATCAGATAGACCCGCCCCTGGTGGATGAGGACGCTGCCCATCGCCGGTCGGTTGTAGTCCCAGCCGTCGCCGTCGCCGGCGTGAACCACGGCGAAATAATGGCGATCGACGGCGACATGGCTCAGGGGATAGGGGCAGGGGTAGGTCTCATCCCGGTCAAGATTGAGGTCGACCTGTACCGCATCATCGCCGTAGCGTATTTCGAAGACGTTGTAGGCCAGGCGCGCAATCGTGACGCCTTCCTCGATTTCGATCGGCCGGGTGGTGAGCGGCAGGCAGTCGACGAAGGCTTCGGGTCGCGTGATGTGGCCGAAGGCGAATTTGAGCTTGACGCGCATCAGTTCGTCCGCCTCGGCCTCGTCGACTCCGGCTTCCATCATTTCCTCGGCGGAAATCAGTCCGTAGTTGCCGCGGTGGATGTAGCGAAGTTGCGCCGCCAGTTGTTCCGGGGTGCCGATGAGTTTCGGCTTGCGGCCGGAGTTGTTGGGGTGGTTGGGCAGCAGCATGCCTTGCCGGTAGAGCATCTGCAGGATGGGAAATTCGGCCAGGTTGCATAGATGCCCGTTCTGGATCATCGCGTCCGAAAGGAGGATGGCGTTGGGCCCGGTCTCGAAGCTCACACCGTTGCGCTCGGTGGTCTGGATGATGCCGCGGCGGAACAGGTGCTTGACGCTGTCGGCGGGCGTGCCGCAGAGCAGGGTCAGTCCGGCCGCGGGGATTTCGACGTAGTAGATTCCCTTGGCGACGACGAGTTTGCGTATGGGCATGGCGATGTTTCCGATCAGATCAGCAATAGGCCGCCGGCAAGTCCCGCGGCGATTGCCACCATTCCAGGCAGGCAACGGCGGGCCAGTGCCGCCCCGCCGATGACCACCACCAGCCCGGACTTGAATGCGAGGTTGGACAGTGTAGCCAAGGTTATCGCGGTAATGGTTTGCGTGGCCGTCAGTTTATCCATGCCGAACATGCGCAGCGAGGACAGCGTGATCGCATCGACGTCGGTCAGGCCCGAGGCCACCGCGAGCAGGTAGATGCCGCGGTTGCCGGCAACGTCCTGCAGCCAGGCGGCAAGCACCAGTATCAGCGCGTAAAGGGCGCCGAAGGTCAGCGCCGTGCGTATCTCGGTCGGATTGGTCACGTTCGGCATCGGCAGGGCGTCCCCCGCTGGAAGCTGGCGCCAGCCCCAGAGCGTGGCGGCGACGCCGAGCGCGATGCCGCAGCCGAGAACGGCGAACAACTGGCCGACGATGTCGGGCGCGACGGCGAACGAGACGACGCCCAGGCGCACCATGACGACAATGTTGGCGAGCAGGATCACCACCATCGCCGTGCGTGCCAGATCGACGTTGGCCCTCGCGTGGCGGGCGAAAATCATGGTGGTGGCGGTGGACGACACGAGGCCGCCGAAGAGGCCGATCAGCGCCGCGCCGTGCTGCGCTCCGGTGACTCGCAGCGCGGCATAACCGGCCAGCGACACGCCCGAGATCAGCACCACCATCCACCAGATGTTGTGCAGGTTCAACGCCAGGTAGGGGCCGAAGTCGCGGTTGGGCAGAATCGGCAGGATGACCAGCGACAGCACGCCGAACTGCAGGATCGACAGCAGGTCGACGTGCGTCATGCTTTTCGAGATGCCGTGCAACTGGGCCTTGAAGTAGAGCAGCACCGTGGTGGCGATGGCCAGCATGACGGCGATCAGGGTGTAGCCGAACCAGACCGCCGCGCCCAGCGCATAGCAGACCATCAGGGCAACCACCGAGGTGGTGCCGGGGTCGCCGCTATCGAGCGGATCGGATACGTGCGCGGCGATCATCATCGCGGCGATGGCGATCAGGCCGGCGGCGAGGATCCAGCCGCTGTCCGTGATCTGTGCCAGCAGGGCGGAAAGGCAGCCGAGCAGGCCGACCAGGGCGAAGGTGCGCAAGCCGGCCTTCAAGTCGGACTGGCGCTCCCGTTCCAGACCGATCAGCAGGCCGATGCCGATGCTGGTGGCAAAGGCCTGCAAGTTTTCATATTCGGTTCCGGCGGCGAACATCTTGAGTCTCTCGGGAATTCCTGTGGGACGATTGTATAGAATTGGGACATGACTTATCACGCACTGGTTCCAGCCGCGGGTTCCGGGTCGCGCATGAGCGCAACACCCGGGCAGGCCGTACCCAAGCAATACCTGCCGCTGGCCGGTGTGCCGATGATCCGGCACGCCCTGGCGACATTGTGCGCCACCCCGTCGATCGCCCATGTATTCGTGGTGCTGGCGCCGGATGATGCCCTCTGGCCGGCGCCGCAGATGGCCGCGCTTGGCCCCAAACTGCGCGTCCTGCGCTGCGGCGGCGAGACCCGCGCGCAAAGTGTCGGCAATGGCCTGCGCGCGATGGCCGCCGAGCTTGGCGCGATCGACAGGGACTGGGTGCTGGTGCATGATGCGGCGCGCCCCTGCCTGACCGTCGCGATGGTGGAGAAACTGATGGTCGAAGTAGGCGCGGACGATGCCGGCGGACTGCTCGCGGTGCCCGTCGCCGATACGCTGAAGCGTGCCGGCGAAGGCGACCGCATCCTGCAAACCGTCGCGCGCGATCACCTGTGGCAGGCACAGACGCCGCAGATGTTTCGCCACCGGCTGCTGCTCGATGCGCTCGACGCCGCGCCCCAGGTTACCGACGAGGCCGGCGCCATCGAGGCGCTCGGACATTCGCCACGCCTTGTCGCTGCCGATGCCAGCAATCTCAAGGTCACCTATCCGCTGGACCTGCAACTCGCGGAATGGATACTTCAGAATCGCGACAGGAATTCAGGAAGCGGATGAAGGCGCCCCTTTCGCCGCTGGTGTTTTCCGCGCCAAACTGAAACAGGACCGCCCGACATGAATTCCGCAGCCGAACCTTCGCGCGCCGAGTTGGACGCGCTCGCCGAACCAACCGTCGTCGAGTTCGGCGCCGCCCATTGCGGCTACTGCCGCGCCGCCCAGCCCCTGATCGCAGAGGCGCTCCGGCATCATCGTCGGGTATGTCACATCAAGATCGAAGATGGTCCGGGCCGGGCTCTGGGACGTTCCTATCGCGTCAAGCTATGGCCCACGCTGATCTTCCTGCGTGGAGGTCGTGAAGTGGTGCGCCTGGTGCGGCCCGCCGATTCCAGTGCGATCGGGCAGGCGCTGGCGCAGATCGAGTCACCCGGGATGGGATAAATCGTCGGCCGCAGCGTCGACGCGCCCTTCCGTGCCGACAAAATATTTCTCCAGCGGGCAAACGGTGCCGGGCTTGCAGGCATGTTCGAGACCGCATTTCGCTTTGCTCTGATCCAGTATCACCATCTGTCCGCAGACCGGGCAGTGTTCCATCGGCGAATCGAACATGATGCGCCTCCACTTCAATTGCATCGTTGGCGAGCGTGGTTTCCGCCGCATGTGTTTGAGTATCCGCGAGCGCGGCATGCCGGTCAATGCGTTTCTCATTTCGGCGGCTATTTCGGCACAAGCGGATACCGGGACGGCGGAAATCGGCTAACCTGTTCGTTCGTTGCTGGAAAGGGACTTTTCTGAAATGAGCATTCCATTCCGTATCGGCCAGGGCTATGACGTACACGCACTGGCGCCCGGCCGCAAGCTGATTCTGGGTGGCGTCGAGATTCACCATCCCCTTGGATTGCTCGGGCATTCGGATGCCGACGCGCTGCTGCACGCGGTCACCGATGCGATCCTGGGCGCCGCGGGCCTGGGCGATATCGGCGGCATGTTTCCCGACAGCGGCTCGCAGTGGGAAGGAGCCGACAGCCGGGTCTTGCTGCGCGGCGCGATGAACGCCGTGCGCGCCGCGGGCTGGCGCGTGGGCAATGTCGATGCCACGATCATTGCCCAGGCGCCGCGCATTGCGCCGCACGCCGCGGCGATGCGCGCCAACATCGCAGCCGACCTCGGTATCGAGGCCGACGCCGTCAACATCAAGGGCAAGACCAACGAACACCTGGGTTTCGAAGGTCGGGCCGAGGGTATCGCGGCGCATGCGGTGGCGCTTCTCGTGCGCGTGGAGTAGGGGGAATGGGCGAGGCCCGTGCGCGGCGCATTTTTTTTGCGCTCTGGCCGGAGGACGAGGCAACCGGCCACCTGGCGGCGCTGGCGCACAGCCTGGCGGCCGGTGGCGGGCGCACGATCCGTCCGCCATCGCTGCACCTGACGCTGGCGTTTGTCGGTTCGGTAACATCGAGCCAGGTGATCGAACTCGAACAAATCGCTGCCACGGTGCGCGCCACGGCTTTCGACCTGAGTCTGGATCGCCTTGGTTTCTGGCCGCAGCGCGGCATCCTGTGGGCCGGATGCCGGCAAGCGCCGGCGCCCTTGCGCCGGCTGGCAGGTACGCTGGCGACCGGGCTGCGCGCGGCCGGCTTTGCCAGCGACCCGCGTTCCGGTTCGGCGCAGGTGCCTCACATCACGCTGGCGCGCGGCGTCCGCTGCGCCTCGCTGCCGCGATTGGGAACGCCGGTTCGCTGGCGGGTCGACGAGTTCGCCATGGTCGAAAGCCATCTGCATCCCTCCGCGGCGAGCTACAGGACGCTTGCTCGCTTTCCGCTCGATGCCGCTGACGAAGAATGCAATTGAATTAGAATCCACCGATTGCTTGGAGCCAATGCCCGTGGTCAATCTGTTTCGCCCCCGAAAAACCTCACCGCGCCTGGAGCGTCTGCGCCATCTCAGCCTGTTCGTGAATCTGACGCCGGGCGAGTTGCAGATCGTCGATGGCCTGTTGCATGAGCGTGACTACCTGGAGGGCGAGGTGATCTTCGACGAAGGCGAGGAAGGCCAGGCGATCTACATCGTCGCCGCCGGCGATGTGCTGATCTGCCGCCAGGGACAGGGCGAGGCCGGGCGCATGGCCCAACTCGGCGCCGGCACCTTCTTCGGCGAACTGGCGCTGCTCGACAATTCGCCGCGCTCGGCGCAGGCACGGGCGGCGACGCCTTGCCGGTTGATCGTGTTCTTCCGCGACGACTTCGTCGGCCTGCTCGATACCCACGCCCGCATCGCCTCGAAGATATCCCGCGAACTGGCGCGCCACCTCGGTGCGCGCATGCGCGACATGGCGCTCGCTTCGGGCGCCTATCAGCACCTTTGACGATGGACGGCGCCCACGCCAACCCTGCGGCGGAGGCGGGCCACCACGGCTCCGGTCCCGTCGTCTGGGCCTCGATCATCGCCGCCACGTGCCTGCTGCTGTTCTTCTTCCAGAAGATCCTCTGGCTGGTGGTGCCCTTCCTGTTGGCGCTGATCGTCTATTACTTTCTCTATCCGTCGATGCAGGCGCTGATCTATCGCGGCATGAGCCGCGATGCGGCGGCGAGCTGCGCCACCCTCGGCTTTCTCGCGCTGCTGTTTATTGTCGGTGTGGGCCTCACGCCCTGGGTCGCCGCCCACCTGGCCGGTTGGCAGGATATCGTCAGCGGGTACATCAAGGGCGGCACGCAACTGCTTGACCGCTCCTTGCGCGCACTCGAGAACCATTGGCCGACCCTGGCCAACGCCCAACTCGCCGACATGGTGCAGGGCCGCCTGGCGGAGGCGGCGGGAAGCATTGCGGATCATCTGGAGCCGATCGCCATCGGCATCATGGCCTGGACGCCATCGCTGATGCTGGCGCCGTTCCTGGCCTTCTTCTTCCTGCGCGACGGCCGACGCTTTCAGCGCTTTCTCGGCGGCGCCGTGCCCAATGCCTTCTTTGAAAAGACGCTGTTCCTGCTGCATGAGATCGATCGTACGTCGCGCGCCTATTTCCAGGGTTTGATCAAGCTGACCCTGCTCGACACGGCAAC
>JAIOPW010000092.1 GCA_021413665.1 Rhodocyclales bacterium
GCCGTTGGTCGACACGATGGCGGAATGTCCGGCCTTGGTCACCGAGAGAAAATGGTGCGGGCTGGCCGCCGCCTTGATCGCATCCACGGCGATGCGGATGTTGCCATCGGTGCCGTTCTTGAAGCCGACCGGACAGGACAGGCCCGAAGCCAGTTCGCGATGCACCTGCGATTCCGTGGTGCGCGCACCGATCGCGCCCCAACTGATCAGGTCGGCCGTGTATTGCGGCGTGATGGTGTCGAGGAATTCGGTGCCGCAGGGCAGGCCCAGTTCGTTGATTTCCCACAGCAGCTTGCGCGCCAGGCGCAGGCCTTCGTTGATGCGGAAACTGCCGTCCATGCGCGGATCGTTGATCAGGCCCTTCCAGCCCACCGTGGTGCGCGGCTTCTCGAAATAGACACGCATCACGATCAGCAGGTCGGCGGCAAAGCGCCCGACCTCCTTCTGCAACTTGCGGGCGTACTCCATCGCCGCGTCGTAGTCGTGGATCGAGCAGGGGCCCACCACCACCACCAGCCGGCCGTCGGCACCGTGCAGCACGCGATGCATGGCCTGGCGCGCCTCGTAGGTGGTTTCCGCCGCCGCATCGGTAGTGGGGAACTCGCGCAGGATATGACCGGGAGGCGAAAGTTCCTTGATCTCGCGAATGCGTACGTCGTCGGTAATATGCTTCATGGTCAGCCTGACAGCATCAAAAGCCGCAATTCTACCGGAGCGACAGGCGCCGCCTTGCTTTTGGCCGACGGCGAACCGGTCGCCCCCCCACAAGTGCGCGTCGGCGCGGTATGCTTCCCCCGGACACGAAAACGGAGGGGGGATCATGTTCCAGGTTCGAATTCACGGCCGCGGCGGTCAAGGCGTCGTCACGGCGGCCGAAATGCTGTCCATCGCGGCTTTCGAGGAAGGCCGACACGCGCAAGCCTTCCCCAGTTTCGGTTCGGAACGCACCGGCGCGCCGGTGGTGGCCTTCTGCCGCATCGCCGACAAGGAGATCCGCCTGCGTGAGCCCATCATGGAGCCCGACGCGCTGATCATCCAGGACCCGACCCTGCTGCATCAGGTCGATGTCTTCGCCGGCCTCAAAAAAGGCGGCTACATCCTGATCAACACCAACAAGACGTTCGAGCAACTGGGCCTGGGCGACTTCCTGCGGGACTGGCCACACGACCGCCTATGCACCGTGGCCGCCACCGACCTCAGCCGCAAGCACGTCGGCCGCCCGATGCCGAATGTGCCGCTGCTCGGCGGCTTCGCCGCCGTCTCGGAAATCATCAAGCTCGAATCGGTCGTCATGGCCATCAACGACAAGTTCTCGGGCAAGGTCGCCGCCGGCAATGTCGCCGGCGCCACCGAGGCCTACGATATCGTCCGCGCCGAGATGGAAGAAGCGCGCCGCCAGGAGGCTGCCCATGCTTAAGCAGTGTGAAGGTTCCCACGCCGTCGCCGAAGCCGTCGCCCTGTGCCGGCCGGAAGTGATCTGCGCCTACCCGATTTCGCCGCAGACCCACATCGTCGAGGG
>JAIOPW010000455.1 GCA_021413665.1 Rhodocyclales bacterium
GGCTTCCTCTAACTGGCTGGCCATGCTGGCAGATGCGCCGGCCGAGGAGCCGTTGCTGCCGCGGTGGCGTTGCAGGATGTCGGCGTAGAGCCGGTTGATGCGCAGGCGCGGCATGGCCTCGCGATTGAGGCTGACCACCCATTGGCCGTGCAGTTTCTTCACCGCGACGTCGGGCACCACATAACGCGTGTCGATCGGCGCGAATTGTGCGCCGGGGCGCGGATTCAGCGAACGGATCAGGGTCTGCGCGATGCGCAGTTCGTCGTCGTCGCAACCCAGCGACTTTCGGATTCGGGCGAAGTCGCGGGCGGCGAGGTGTTCGAGATGCTCTTCGACGACCCTCAGCGCCAGCGCACGCGCCGTCGACGCGGGCAGGCATTTCAGTTGCAACGCCAGACATTCCTGTGCGCTGCGCGCACCGATGCCCGGCGGATCGAGGTTCTGCAGGTGGCGCAGCGCGATGCCGAGTTCTTCCAGCAGGGCTTCGCGCTGCTCGTCGTCTTCGGTCACCAGCAGGTCGATCAACTCGTCCAGCGACTGCGTCAGGTAGCCGTCATCACTCAGGGCTTCGATCAGGAAGCCGACCAGCGCCCGATCGCGGTCGGGTAACTGGGTCATCGCCACTTGCGCACCGAGGTGCTCACGCAGGGAATTCGAGGAGGCCTGGGTTTCACCACGGTCGGTATCGTCGTCGTTGGGATTGCGCTGGCCGTGGCTGCCGGAAAAGTCCAGGCCCCAGCCTTCGTCGTCACCACCGCGGGGTTCTTGGCGCTCCTCGCGCTCGTCGCTTTCGGCGGGTGTGACGGTTTGTGGCGTGACCGGCTCATTGCCCGAAGGGCCGAGGCTGAACAGGGTCGGTTCGCCTGGCTCATCCCTTTCCAGCAGGGGATTTTCCTGCAGAGCCTGATCTATTTCGGCGTTCAACTCCAGCGTCGACAATTGCAGGAGCCTGATCGACTGCTGCAACTGAGGCGTCAGTGCCAAGTGTTGCGAAAGCCTGAGCTGGAGTCCCTGCCTCATTTTTCTTGTTCTTGAGCTTACATTCTGAAGTGCTCGCCAAGATAGACCCGGCGCACACTTTCATTATCGACTATCTCGGCCGGCTGTCCAGCGGCCAGCACTTCGCCGGCGTTGATGATCGTGGCGCGATCGCAGATGCCCAGCGTTTCGCGCACGTTGTGGTCGGTGATCAGGACGCCAATGCCGCTTTCCTTCAGGTAGCCGATGATCTTCTGGATGTCGATCACGGCAATCGGATCGACGCCGGCAAAGGGTTCATCGAGCAGGATGAAGCGCGGGCTGGTGGCCAGGGCGCGGGCGATTTCGACGCGGCGGCGCTCGCCTCCGGAGAGCGACGCCGCGAGATTCTTGCGAATGTGGGTGATGTGCAGTTCCTGCAGCAGGGATTCTTCGCGCTCGTCCATGGCGGCTTCGTCGAGGCCCTGCAGTTCCAGCACGGCGCGCACGTTCTCCGACACGGTGAGCTTTCTGAACACCGAGTTTTCCTGCGGCAAGTAGGAAAGACCCAGCTTCGCGCGCTGGTGGATCGGCATATGGGTGAGGCGCTGGTGCTCGTCGCCGTGTTCGATGCGGATCTCGCCACCGTCGGCAGCCACCAGGCCGACGATCATGTAAAAGCAGGTGGTCTTGCCGGCGCCGTTGGGACCGAGCAGGCCCACCACTTCGCCGGCGGCGACCTCAAAGGAGACGTCGGTCACCACGGTGCGTGACTTGTATTTCTTGCGCAGGTTGTAGGCCGTGAGTTTGGCGACTGCGGAGTTCATCAGTCGATCGCTCCGGCTGGTTGCTTGAGCAGGCGGCGGATGACGTCGCTGGCGAAGCCGCGACCTTGCAGGAAGCGCGCCTGGCGCGCCCACTCCCGGGCGTCGGTCGGCGCGGCAGGAAACTTCCTGCGCCAAACCACGCGGGCACGTTCCAGTTCGTCGGGCAAGGCGCCCGGCGCCAGTTGCGCGTCGATCAACTCGCCGGTAACGCCGCGGGTCTTCAGGTTCTGGCGCAGGCGCGATGCACCCAGCCGTTCGGCATGGCTGCGCACATAGCTTTCGGCGGCGCGGGTGTCGGACTGCAGGTGCGAGGCTTGCAGCTCGGCAATCACCGCGGCGATCTCTTCCGGATTGCCATGGTCAGCCAGTTTGCGGGCGAGTTCGGCGCGCGTGTGTTCGCGCCGGGCCAGCAGTCGGATCGCTTTCTGGCGCAGTTCATTCGACATGAAGCCCACCCGGGCGGGCGTCCCAAGAGCTGTTCGGCAAGGTGTCACTCTCTTTCAGTGCGCCCGGCTTGTCCCCGGTTCAGCTGCCTTTCGCCGGCTCGACTGTATCCAGTGCCGCGACACCGACGGCCTCGCGCACCCGATTTTCTATTTCCAGGGCGATGTCGGCATGTTCGCGCAGGAACTCGCGCGCGTTGTCCTTGCCCTGGCCGATCTTCTCGCCCTTGTAGGCATACCAGGCACCGGACTTTTCGACGATCTTGTGCTCGACGCCGAGTTCGACGATCTCGCCCTGACGCGAAATGCCCTCGCCGTAGAGGATGTCGAAATGGGCTTCGCGGAAGGGCGGGGCAACCTTGTTCTTGACCACTTTCACCTTGGTCTCGTTGCCGATGACCTCATCGCCCTTCTTGATGGCGCCGGTACGGCGGATGTCCATGCGCACCGAGGCATAGAACTTGAGTGCATTGCCGCCGGTAGTGGTCTCCGGGTTGCCGAACATGACGCCGATTTTCATGCGGATCTGGTTGATGAAGATCACCAGCGTGTTGGTGCGCTTGATGTTGGCGGTTAGCTTGCGCAAGGCCTGCGACATCAGTCGGGCCTGCAAACCGGGCAACTGGTCGCCCATCTCGCCCTCGATTTCGGCGCGCGGCGTCAGCGCCGCGACCGAGTCGATCACGATGCAATCGACGCCACCCGAGCGCACCAGCATGTCGGTGATTTCGAGGCCCTGTTCGCCGGTATCGGGCTGGGAAATCAGCAGGTCAGGCACGTTAACGCCGAGTTTTGCCGCATACCCTGGGTCGAGCGCGTTCTCGGCGTCGATGTAGGCCGCCACGCCGCCGGCTTTTTGGATCTCGGCCACGATGTGCAGGCACAGCGTGGTCTTGCCGGAAGACTCCGG
>JAIOPW010000456.1 GCA_021413665.1 Rhodocyclales bacterium
GATGGCGTCGAGGCCCTTGTCGGTGTATTTCATCTTGTTCCACGGCATCCATGCGGCCTTGCCCTGCAGGGTATAGGCGCTGCCGAGGTAGGCCGAGTACAGGGGCTTCATGGCGGGGTTGCCGGGCGTGGCCTGGAAGGCCGTAACGGCGGCGTCGAGTTGGGCGGAATCGCCCCGGCGGGCCTTGGTGAAGCTGGCAAATGCGGCGTCGAAGGCGGGGTCGGTGGCTGGCTGGGCGACGGCCGGGGACGCGAGCGATAGCACCAGCAGGGCCAGCAGAAGACAGCGGGAAGCAAGGGATGGCATGGCTTATCGGCTCCTGGGGTTGGGTGTGGCCATCCTATGGGCTGGTCGCCGTCCTGTCAGTCGCGATCCGACGAATTGCCGGGAATGAGGTGCGAACCGGTTGCCCGGGCGACGAAGCGCCCGGCGTTTTGGGGTTCGCTTGCCCCCTGATGGCACCCCCTCTTGAAATCCTTCCTGCGGCACCTATTTCTTGTGCAAGGCCTCCTCATGCCCGAGGCCATTCAACGAAAAGGAGAATGAACATGAGCAACCTGATCCGTCGTGACCCCCTTGATGATTTCTTCCGCGGCTTTTTCGTCCGTCCCGTCGACTTCGGTTCGCAGCCCGATGCGCCGGTAGTCAAGATCGACGTAAAGGAGCAGGAAAACGGCTATCTGGTCCATGCCGAGATTCCCGGCGTGAAGAAGGAGGACATTCAGGTCAGCATCGATGGCGCCATCGTTTCGATCAGCGCGGAACGCCGCGAAGAGAAGGACGTCAAGGAAGGCGAGCGTGTGCTTCGTTCCGAGCGTTATGTAGGCAAGGTTTCGCGCAGCTTCCAGTTGGCGCAGGAAATCGATGAAGCGCAGGTGAATGCGAAATACACCGACGGCGTTCTGGAACTGGCGCTGCCGAAAAAGGCCGCCACCCAGGCGCGCCGCATCACCATCCAGTGATCGTCAGCGCCGCGCGTCGGGCAGGCGCGCGGCGATCAGTGCATCCAGCGACAGCCGCCCCGGTCCGGAAAGTATCAGTGGCAGCAGCATGGCGAGGAAGAGTGCCGGCAGCTTGAAGTTGCCCTGGCCCTTGTCGGTAATCGCATAGCCTTGCGCGAGTTCGGCCAGGGTCGCCCATTCCGCCGGCCAATGCACCGAGGCAGTCGCGACGACTGTAAGGACGAACAGCGAAACGCCGAAGAAGCGGGTACCGAGGCCGAGCACCAGCGCGATGCCGCCGACGATTTCGAACCAGGTGGCCATCTGCCAGCTGAATTGTGGCGGAACGATGCTGAACGGAAACGGGAACCTGTCCTGGATGTCGGCGAACCAGTTCTCGCCTCGGAACTTTTCGAGGCCGGATTCGAAGAACTCCCAACCGAGCAGCAGGCGCAGGCCGAGCACCCCGAGCCAGAGGCCGATCCCGTCGATGCCGCCAAGGATGGCGGTGCTGGCCGATGCGATGCGATTCTTCATGTTGCGACTCCAAGCAGTGCGCCGGCATCGCGCAGTTCCCGGAGCAGCGCCGCTCCGTGTGCGATCACGGCGGCGGGGTCCGGATGCTGCAACTCGCCCGCGACCTGGACACAAGCCGCCGTGCCGCTGGCGCCGACTTCCTGCAGCAGGGCGACCAGGCGCGCGCTGACCGGATTGAGTTCGATGAAACGCACGGTGTGCGCCGCATCGCGATAAACCAGCAACTGCACCGGCTGCGGCTTGCGTGGACGCCAGGCCGGTCCGATGCGATGTACCGGCCATCGGTAGGCGAGGTTCATCAGTGCCGGGGCCAGCACCGGGTGGTCCCGCATCGGGTCGCCGACAGGGTCATGGGCGGGAGTCGCGACATCCATCACGTCGAGCGCCAGTTCCACCCACTCGTAGTGCGCGAGTTCCAGCGCCCAGGGTGGGAGCGCGACGGGCAGGGACGGGGCTTCGTTCAGCCAGCGCAGGAACTCGCGGGGAATTTCGCGGAAGTACGGCGTCTGACAGCGTGCGTCGCGGAAAAAGGCGTCGACGAGCCGGCCCCAGCGTCGGGTGCCGAGCATTTCGCGGCTGACGGGAAAGCAGGCCAGCAGGAAGCCTTCGAGATTGTTGCGCAGCAGTTCGCGGTAGAGGCCGGCGCGGCGTGCCGGCACGCCGGCGGGCCGCTCGCGTCCGCGCGGATCGCGCAGGTGGCGGCCGAAAGCGATCTGAAACTCCTGAAATGGCATCGGTGCGTTCATGCCGCGGCCTTTTGCTGGTGGCGACGCTGGATCGCTGCGATCTGCGCCACCTCGGCACCGAGGTCGTCGAGCGCCGGGAAATTGAAGTCGCGTTCGAGGCAGGTTGGTTGCGGGCCGCATAGCTCATAGGCAGCGTCGAGCAGCACCCAGACCGGGTCGATCACAGGAGCACCGTGGGTATCCACCCGCAGTCCGTCATCCTCGACATAGTGGCCGGCGACGTGGAGGTAGCAGGTCCTCTCGAGCGGCAGCGCGCGCATGAAGACCAGCGCGTCGAAGCCGAAATTCAGGCTGTTGACATAGATGTTGTTGACGTCGAGGTGCAGCAGGCAGTCGGCCTCGCGCACCACGGCGGTGATGAATTCGGCCTCGCTCATTTCGGCGCCGGGCGGGGCGACATAGTAGGAGGCGTTTTCGATGCCTATGCGCATGCCGAGGATGTCCTGGGCGCGGCGGATGCGATCCGCCACCCAGCGCACGGCGTCGGTGGAGCAGGGAATCGGCAGCAGGTCATAGAGCTGGCCGTCGTCGCCGCACCAGGACAGGTGCTCGGTGTAGAGCTGCATTCCGTGCTCGCGCATGAAGCCCTTGATCCGGCGCAGCAGTGCTTCATCCAGCGGGCGCGGGCCGCCGAGGTCGAGCGACAGGCCGTGGCAGACGAAGGGGAAGCGCTCGGTATAGCCACGCAGCTGTTTCGCCGAGCGCCCGCCCATGCCCGCCCAGTTTTCGGGGGCAAGCTCGAAGAAGTCTATGGCGGGAGGAAGCCCGGCGTCGAGCTGCGACAGCAGCTCGCGCCGGAAGCCGAGGCCCGCGCCGGAAGGTCCGGGGGCGCGCATCGACGGCTACTTCTTCTTGTCGGCGCCGCACTTGCCTTCGCCGCACTTGCCGTCCTTCTTCTTGTCCATGGCCTTCTTGTCGGCACCGCACTTGCCGTCCTTGGCCTTGTCGGCACCGCACTTGCCGTCGGCCTTCTTGTCGGCGCCGCATTTGGCGTCCTTGGCCTTGTCGCCGCCGCATTTGCCGTCCATCTTCTTGTCGGCCTGGGCAAGCTGGTAGCCGCCGTCGAGCTTCTGCATGCCGAAGGGGTTGTCGCCGGCACTGGCCACGGGGGACAGGGCGAAGGAAGCGGCGAAGGCGGCGCCGGCGGCGAGGGTCAGTTTCTGTTTTTTCATGGTGGAACTCCTTGCTGGGTTGAGGGTGTGGAGGGCAGCTGACACCAAACCGGTGCAACAGTCCTCCGCCATTCGACGGCTCAGGTTCCGATTCCTTACAAATTCCTTGAAGATTCATGCAAAAGCCTGGCTCGACCAAAGGTGCTCACGCCGCCTGCAGGGAGAAACTCGAGCGAAGCGAGCCAATGAATAGCCTCCCCGCGAGGGGGCGAGGCGGGGTTTCACAACGCATGCGTTGCGCCGCCGCAGCCGGCAGGCAGTGCAATGCCTGCCGTGGGCCGCAAAGCGGATGGGAGGGGCGGGCCTTCAATTCGCCTTTAACGATTCCATGGTACGGGGCCGGTCGTGGCGACCGTGCAAGTTAAAGCTAGAATGGGCGGAGTTACCACTTGCACTCGCCCACACCCATGAACGAAAAGCTTTCCCCCGAGATCAAGGCCGGCGTCCTGGCCGAAGCCCTGCCCTACATCAAGCGCTTCCACGGCAAGACCATCGTGGTCAAGTACGGCGGCAATGCCATGACCGAGGAGCACCTCAAGCAGTGCTTCGCGCGCGACGTGGTGCTGCTCAAACTGGTCGGAATGAATCCGGTGGTCGTTCACGGCGGCGGCCCGCAGATCGAGAACCTGCTGGCCCGCGTCGGCAAGAAGGGCGAATTCGTCCAGGGCATGCGCGTCACCGATGCAGAGACCATGGACCTGGTGGAAATGGTGCTCGGCGGCCAGGTGAACAAGGAGATCGTCAACCTGATCAACCAGCACGGCGGCAAGGCCGTGGGTCTCACCGGCAAGGACGGCAACTTCATCCGCGCCAAAAAACTGATGATGGAGAACAAGGACGCCCCCGGAGACCTGATCGACATCGGCCAGGTCGGCGACATCGTCTCCATCGATCCCAGCCTGATCGCCCTGCTCGACACCGGCGCCTTCATTCCGGTGATCGCGCCGATCGGCGTCGGCGCCGAGGGCGAGACCTACAATATCAACGCCGACGTCGTCGCCGGCAAGATCGCCGAAGTCCTGAAGGCGGAAAAGCTGGTGCTGCTGACCAATACGCCGGGCGTGCTGGACCAGGCCGGCAATCTGCTGACGGGTGTCACGCCGAAACAGATCGACGACATGGTGGCGGACGGCACACTCTCCGGCGGCATGCTGCCGAAGATCAGTTCGGCGCTGGACGCCGCCCGCAGCGGCGTTAAAGGCGTGCACATCATCGACGGCCGTGTCGAACATGCGCTGCTGCTGGAAATCCTGACCGATGAAGGCGTCGGTACGCTGATCAAATCAAAGTGACCACGTGGAAAACTCGCCATGAACGAAGCCCGCGCCGCAAAAGTCGGTGAAAAGAAACTGCTGATCCTGCAGACCATCGCTGAAATGCTGGAACGCCCGGCGGCGGAGAAGGTCACCACCGCGCTGCTTGCCAAGCAGTTGCAGGTATCGGAGGCCGCGCTCTACCGCCATTTCGCCAGCAAGGCGCAGATGTACGAAGGCCTGATCGAGTTCATCGAAAGCGGCGTGTTTTCGGTGATCACCCAGATCGAAACGGCCGAGGAAGCCGGACTCAAGCAGGCCGAGGCCATCGTCGCCTCGCTGCTGCGTTTCGCGCAGAAGAATCGTGGCCTGACGCGGGTGCTGGTGGGCGATGCGCTGGTGCATGAAAATCCGCGCCTGCAGGCGCGCATCAACCAGTTGCTGGACCGCATCGAGTCCACGCTAAAGCAAAGCCTGAAAGTCGCTTCGGCGCAAGGCGCCCTGGCGGCCGACCATGACTTTGGCGCCCACGCCGACCTGCTGGTCTGCTACACGCTGGGCCGCTGGCAGCGCTTCGTCAAGAGCGCCTTCAAGGACGATCCG
>JAIOPW010000457.1 GCA_021413665.1 Rhodocyclales bacterium
CCCAGGCCCATGCCGAGCTGCTGACGCAACTCAAGTCGGAGCTGTAAGCCGCCATGGCCGAAAACGTCACCCTTGCGCGCCCCTATGCCGAGGCCGCGTTCCAGCTGGCGACGAGTGGAAATGCGCTCGCGGCCTGGTCGGATGTGCTTGCCCGCCTTTCTGCCGTGGCTGCTCGTCCGGAAATGGAAGAGTGCATCGGTAACCCGCGCCTGAGTCCCGAACAGTTGGCACGGCTTTGTCTCGATGTAGCTGCGTCTGACGTCAAGCTCACCTTGTCGGCCGACCAGCAGAACTTCGTCCGCGTGCTGGCCGACAATGACCGTCTTATCGTCTTGCCCGAGATCAACGAACTTTTCAACGAGCTCAAGCATGGTCATGAAGGCGTTAAAGATGCCGAGATTACTTCGGCATTTGTCCTCGACGATGCGACGCTGAAAACCCTCGTGGCGGACCTCGAACGCAAGTTCGGGTGCAGGATCCAGGCGACCGTCAAGGTCGATGCCGAACTAATCGGCGGCGTGCGTATTGCCGTCGGCGATGAAGTAATTGATGCCTCGGTGCGCGGCAAGCTCGCTGCCATGGCCACCGCGCTTAAGAACTAGGAGCAATTCCATGAACCTCAATCCATCCGAAATCAGCGACCTGATCAAGAGCCGGATCCAGAACATGCAACTGGCCGCCACCGCCCGCAACGAGGGCACCGTGGTTTCGGTCACCGACGGCATCTGCCGCATCCACGGTCTGACCGACGTGATGCAGGGCGAAATGCTGGAGTTTCCCGGAAACACCTTCGGCCTCGCCCTGAACCTCGAGCGCGATTCCGTCGGCGCCGTGGTCCTGGGTGACTACGAGCATATTTCCGAAGGTGATACCGTCAAGTGTACCGGCCGCATTCTCGAAGTGCCCGTTGGTCCCGAACTGCTCGGTCGTGTGGTTAACGCCCTTGGCGAGCCGATCGATGGCAAGGGCCCGATCAACGCCAAGCTCACCGACAAGATCGAAAAGGTCGCGCCGGGCGTGATCTGGCGCAAGTCGGTGTCGCAGCCGGTGCAAACCGGACTCAAGGCAGTCGACTCGATGGTTCCCGTAGGCCGCGGCCAGCGCGAGCTGATCATTGGCGACCGCCAGACCGGCAAGACAGCTGTCGCGGTTGATGCCATCATCAACCAGAAGGGGCAGAACATGTTCTGCATCTACGTCGCGATCGGCCAGAAGGCCTCGACCGTCGCCAACGTAGTACGCAAACTGACGGAACACGGCGCGATGGAATACACCATCGT
>JAIOPW010000428.1 GCA_021413665.1 Rhodocyclales bacterium
GGACGTCGCCAAGCTGATGGATGCCCGCAGCCTGTCCTTTGATGGCGGCTTGCAGGAACTGGCGACGCTGTTCCATCGGATTGCGCTGGCACAGTTTGCGCCAGATGCCATGCTCGACGACACGGAACGTGCCCGCCTCGCAGCCTACGGTCAGGCGCTTGATCCCGAGTTCCTGCAACTGGCCTACCAGATTGCCATTCACGGGCGTGATGAACTGTCGCTGGCGCCCGACGACTATGCCGGCTTCGTCATGACCTTGCTGCGACTGCACGCTTTCCGGCCGGAGCGAGCCGGTGCGGCAAAAGGGGCTGCGCCACCAGCGCCGGCGCGCAGGCCGCCTCCTGCGGCGCCGCAGGCTGCGCCCGCAAAAGTTCAGGCCGCCGCATCACCAGGGCCGACTCCTGTCGCTCGGCCAGGTCCTCCTCTTGCCGCCGTTGCGGCGTCGACGGATGAGGACTGGCATGCCCTGGTGGCGCGCCTGCCGCTGACCGGCATGGCCAAGCAGTTGGCTCAGCACTGCGAGTTGTCCGAACGGACAGCGACGTCCATCCGCCTGCGCCTGGCACCGGCGCACAGGCACTTGCTCGGAAAGCCGCAGCAGGAGAAGCTGCAGGCCGAGTTGCAGATCTGCTGCGGTCAGGGCTTGCGCCTCGAAATCGACGTCGCGGAACCCGCGGCGGAAACCCCGGCCGAGCGCAGCCGAAACCAGCAGCGCGAACGCCAGGACCGCGCCATCGCGTCGATCGAGCAGGATCCTTTCGTTCGTGATGTGGTGGACCTGTTCGACGCGACCATCGACGAATCGACGATCAAATGGAAAAGGCGCAGGAGCAGTTGGCACAGATCGAAGTCGAAGGTCAGTCGGGCGCAGGCGCGGTGAAGGTGGTGATGACCTGCAAGCACGATGTCAAGCGCGTCACCATCGATCCCGCGGTGATGGACGACAGGGAAATGCTGGAGGATCTGATTGCGGCGGCACTGAACGATGCCAATCGACGCGCCGAGGCGACCACCGCTGAAAAAATGGGCGGCTTTGCCGCCGGGCTGAATCTGCCGCCCGGTATGAAGCTTCCTTTTTAGCACTCCGCCATGACGCTATCGTCGAGCCTCGATGAACTCATCGAGGCTTTGCGCTGCCTTCCCGGTGTGGGACCGAAATCGGCACAGCGCATGGCCTACCACCTGTTGCAGCGCGACCGGCGCGGGGCCGATCGTCTTGCGCGCGGGCTTGATGCGGCCCTGCAGTTGCTGCATCACTGCGTGCGCTGCAACAGCTTTACAGAAGCCGATATTTGCGAACGCTGCCTCTCGCCGCGGCGCGACGCGTCGCAACTGTGCATCGTCGAAATGCCGGTCGATGCGAACAGCATGGAGCAGACGCATGCCTACAACGGGCTCTACTATGTGCTGATGGGCCGGCTCTCGCCACTCGATGGCATCGGCCCGAAGGAACTGGCTTTCGAGCGGCTGTTTTCCCGCGCAGCCGACGGCCTGGTCAAGGAAGTCATTCTCGCCACCAATTTCACCAACGAGGGCGAGGCGACCGCGCATTACCTCTCCGAACTGCTGCATGCGCGCGGGCTCAAGGTCAGCCGCATTGCGCGTGGTCTGCCGGTGGGAGGCGAATTGGAGTATTCCGACGCCGCAACCGTGGCGCAGGCACTGCGCGAGCGGCGCGACTTCGTTTGAGCCAGAGCGCAAAGCCCCTCGACGGCGTCAAGGTGTTGGAGTTCGGCACGCTGATCGCCGGACCCTTCTGCTCGCGCATCCTCGCCGAATTCGGCGCGGAGGTGATCAAGATCGAGGCGCCGGGGGAGGGCGATCCCCTGCGCAAGTGGCGCAAGCTCTACCCGACCGGTGAGGGTGAAACCTCGCTCTGGTGGTTCGTCCAGGCGCGCAACAAGCAGTCGGTGACCCTCAACCTAAAGCATCCGCAAGGCATAGAGATCGCGCGGAAACTCGTGGTGGAAGCCGATATCGTGGTCGAGAATTTTCGCCCGGGCGTCATGGAAAAGCTGGGGCTTGGCTGGGAAGCCCTGTCGGCAATCAATCCTGGCTTGGTTATGGTAAGGCTTTCCGGTTTCGGTCAGACCGGGCCGATGGCCAGCCAGCCGGGCTTCGGGGCGATCGGCGAGTCGATGGGCGGCCTGCGCTACGTGACCGGCTTTCCGGATCGACCGCCGGTAAAAACAGGCATTTCGATTGGCGACTCGATCGCCGCGCTGTGGGGTTCTCTGGGCGCGTTGATGGCCTTGCGGCATCGCGAGGTCAAGGGCGGAACTGGACAGGTGGTCGATGTCGCCCTGTACGAGGCAGTGTTCGCGATGATGGAAAGCCTCGTGCCGGAGTTCGACGTTTTCGGTTTCGTCCGCGAGCGTACCGGGAATGTCATGCCCGGCATCACGCCTTCGAATACTCATACCACGAAAGATGGCAAGCACCTGATCATCGGCGCCAACGGTGACGCTATTTTCCGGCGGCTGATGTTGGCCATCGGTCGTGCGGACCTGGCGGACGACCCGCAACTGACCAACAACGCCGGACGCGATGCGCGGGCGAGTGAAATCTACGGTGTGATCGACGCCTGGGTCGCGGAAAATGATGCCGAAGCCGTCTTGTGCACCGCAGCGGAAGCCCGGGTTCCGGCCAGCCGTATTTTCTCGGTGGCCGACATGTTCGACGACCCCCAGTTCCTTGCCCGGCAGATGCTGGAAATCGCCCAACTCCCTGATGGAAAAGAGTTTCGGATCCCGGGCGTCGTGCCCAAGCTATCACTTACGCCCGGAGAGACCCGTTGGCTCGGTCCCGAACTTGGCGAGCATACGGAAGGGGTGCTTCATAGTCTCGGCTACGGCACTGAAGAGATAGTTTGCTTTCGGCAAGATGGTGTTATCTAACTGATTAATAAGGTATCTGTAGCGTTGCAATGCTCAGTGCGGATAAGTTGCCTCAGTGCAGGGCTTTAATCGCCGCGCGAGATTCGCTACAATTGCCGTCTTTCCGAATTCGCATTTTTGCATCCAGGGACTATCACCATGAGTTGTGACGACAAAGTCGATTGCGGTCGCCGGCGCTTGCTGGTTGCCACCGCAGCCGCAGGTGGAGTGGCCGGGGTCGCGGTAGCCGTACCCTTCGTGTCCAGCATGCTGCCTTCCGAACGTGCCAAGGCAGCCGGTGCACCGGTGGAAGTGGATATCAGCAAGCTGGCTCCCGGTCAGATGATGACCGTCGAGTGGCGTGGCAAGCCGGTCTGGATCATCAGTCGGACCAAGGAACAACTCGACACCCTGGCCAAAGTCGCTGACAAGCTGGCCGATCCCAAGTCCGAAAAGAACATGCAGCCGGAGTACGCGAAGAACGAGACGCGCTCGATCAAGCCGGAAATTCTCGTGGCTGTCGGCATCTGTACCCACCTCGGCTGCTCGCCGACCGAGAAGTTCAAGACCGGGGCGGAGTCCGGCATCGACGCCGACTGGGCGGGTGGCTTCTTCTGTCCCTGTCACGGCTCCACGTTCGACCTCGCCGGCCGCGTCTACAAGAGCAAGCCGGCACCGGACAATCTCGAAATTCCTCCGCACATGTATCTTGGCGACGCCAAGCTTGTGATTGGCGAAGACAAGAAAGCCTGATGCGATGAGCAAAGTGAACGCCTTGTTGCAGGGGACGCTGAACTGGGTCGATGAGCGTTTCCCGCTCACTTCCAACTGGAAAGCGCATCTTGCCGAATACTACGCGCCGAAGAACTTCAACTTCTGGTATTTCTTCGGCTCGCTGGCGATGCTGGTGCTGGTGATCCAGATTGTTACCGGCATCCTGCTGACCATGCATTTCAAACCCGACGCTTCACTCAATGCCTCCGGCGTGCCGGTCGCGTTTGCCAGCGTCGAGTACATCATGCGTGATGTTCCCTGGGGCTGGTTGATCCGTTACATGCACTCGACCGGCGCCTCGGCGTTCTTCCTCGTCGTGTACCTGCACATGTTCCGCGGCATGCTCTACGGTTCCTACCGCAAGCCGCGCGAACTGATCTGGATCTTCGGCATGATCATCTTCCTGTGCCTGATGGCCGAGGCTTTCTTCGGCTACTTGTTGCCGTGGGGCCAGATGTCGTTCTGGGGCGCGCAAGTGATCGTGAACCTGTTTTCGGCGATCCCGCTGATCGGGCCGGATCTTTCGCTCTGGCTGCGCGGTGACTACGTCGTCGGCGACGCGACACTCAACCGCTTCTTCGCCTTCCATGTCATCGCGGTGCCGATGGTGCTGCTGGGCCTGGTGGCGGCGCATATCATCGCGCTGCACGAAGTCGGCTCCAACAATCCGGACGGCGTCGAGATCAAGAAGAAGAAAGATGCGAAGGGGATTCCGCTCGATGGCATTCCCTTCCATCCTTACTACTCGGTGAAGGATATCGTCGGCGTCGTTGTCTTCCTCATGGTGTTCTCGGTCATCGTTTTCTTCATGCCCGAGTTCGGCGGCTACTTCCTTGAGTACAACAATTTCTTCCCGGCTGACCCGCTGGTGACGCCACCGCACATTGCGCCGGTCTGGTACTTCACGCCCTACTACTCGATCCTGCGTGCCGTGACCTATCCGCTGTTCGGCATCGACGCGAAATTCTGGGGTGTGGTTGCCATGGGCGCGTCGACTTTGATCATCGCCTTGCTGCCATGGCTGGATCGCAGCCCGGTCAAGTCGATCCGCTATCGTGGCCCCTTGTACAAGGGTTTCCTGACGGCATTCATCATCTCCTTCTTTATCCTCGGCTACCTCGGCATGCTCGGCCCAACACCGATGCGCACCATCGTGGCGCAGATCTGCTCGGTAATCTACTTCGCCTTCTTCCTCTTGATGCCGATTTACAGCAGCCTCGACAAGTGCCAGCCGGAGCCGGACAGGGTGACCTCGAAATGAAGAACTTCCTTGCCGCAATCCTGTGTGCGCCGGTTCTGGCGTTTGCTTCCGGTGCCACCCTGCATCTCGACCGCGCTCCGGACAAGGCCAACGACATGGCTGCCCTCCAAAACGGCGCAAAGATCTTTGTCAATTACTGCCTCAACTGCCATTCGGCGTCGTACATGCGTTACAACCGCCTCAAGGACATCGGTCTCAGCGACACACAGGTCAAGGACAATCTCCTGTTTACTGCCGAGAAAGTCGGCGAGCCGATGAAGATTGCCATGCAGCGCGCCGACGCCAAGGTCTGGTTTGGCGCGGCTCCGCCCGATCTGACAGTGATCGCTCGGGCGCGCGCCTCGGAGTTCGGTTCCGGCGCCGACTGGCTCTATACCTATCTACGCACCTTCTACCGTGACGAGAGTCGCCCGACCGGCTGGAACAACGTGGCATTCGAGAATGTGGGCATGCCGCATGTGCTTTGGGAACTGCAGGGCGATCAGGTCATGGGCGCGGACCACAAGCTTACGCTGGTCAAGCCGGGCAAGCTGAAGCCGCAGGAGTTCGACGCCGTGGTCGGCGATCTGGTTGCCTACCTGAAGTACATGGGCGAGCCAGTGGCTGAATTCCGCAAGCAGCTTGGCGTGATCGTGCTGATTTTCCTTGCCGTATTCTTCGTCTTTGCCTACGCGCTGAAACGCGAGTACTGGAAAGACATCCATTAATCCAATAAGTGAATGCAAATTATGGGGCATCGAGAAATGAACGCGCCACCCGTACGCAAAGTGGTGCGTGATGCAGACTATTCTTGGGGCACCAGTGCCATGATGAACCTGTACTCAGGCACGACGTGCCCGTTCAGCCATCGCTGCCGGATCGTCCTGTACGAAAAACAGATGGACTTCCAGGTGATCGACGTCGACCTCTTCAACAAACCTGAAGACATCGCCATCATCAATCCGTACAACCGCGTTCCGGTGCTGGTTGATCGCGACCTTGTTCTCTACGAGTCGAACATCATCAACGAATACATCGATGAGCGCTTCCCGCATCCGCAACTAATGCCGCCGGATCCGCAAACCCGGGCCAAGGCGCGGCAGCTCCTGTTCACCATGGAGCATGAGCTGTTCAGCTACATCGACGCGCTGGAAAAGAACCTCAAGTCGGCCGACAAGTCGCGCATGCATGTGCGCGATCGCCTGACCGAACTGGCGCCGATGTTCAACAAGCAGAAATTTCTGCTGGGTGACGATTTCTCCATGCTCGACGTGGCGATTGCGCCGCTACTATGGCGTCTCGACCACTATGGCATCGAACTGCCGAAGACCGCGGCGCCGCTGATGAAGTTTGCCGAGCGCATCTTCTCGCGCCAGGGCTTCATCGATGCGCTGACACCGACAGAAAAAATGATGCGCCGCTAAAGGCGCATTCGTCAGCGTCAGCAATTTGATTCACCTCGGCGCAAGCCCGATGAAGTCAACCAAGCCCTATCTGATCCGCGCCATTCATGAATGGTGTGCGGATCAGGGCTATACATCCTATTTGGCGGTCAAGGTGGATGCGACCACTCGCGTACCGCGTGAGTTCGTCAAGGATGGTGAGATCGTTCTCAACATAGCGGCAGAAGCTACGCATCAGTTGCATATGGGCAACGAGGAAATCACTTTCCAGGCCCGTTTTGGCGGGCGACCTTTTCCTGTTGTGGTACCTATTGAACGAGTGGCCGCGATTTACGCCAGCGAGAATGGCGAGGGCATGGCCTTCGAGGTGACTGCGAAGTCGGCCGCCGATGGCGAGGCCGCAACGCAGGAAATCGGCGAGGTGGCAGGCGACATGCCGGCACCGAAGCCGGAGCGGGTCGCCACGCGCCCGGTGCTTACCCTAATCAAATAGACGCGCTGCCCAGGCGTTCAGCGGCCGGGGCTACTTCGATTCCATCACCCAGACTCCGTCCCAGCCTTCTCCGGGCGGATTGGCGAGGAAGTGGTCGCAGCGTTCGATATACATCTTTGCGGCCTTGTCGTGGTCGTTCAGCGACAGAACCTCGCCGAACTCGCCCTTGGCATCCTGCCACTTCTGTTGCCGGTACTTGACCAGGCCCGATTTGAAATGGCGCAGCGCATCGATCATCTGTGGATAGCTGTCGTCGGTGTGGTAGTCGAGAATTTCGTAAATCGCCACGGGCTGGGTCTTGCCCTTGACTATCACCAGGTCAAGTTCGCGGCTGTAGTAGGTGCCGCGCAACTGCTTGTAGGTGAATTCGCTGATGAGGATGTGGGCGCCGTATTGCTTGCAGGCTGATTCCAGTCGCGCCGCGAGGTTCACGCCATCGCCGATAATGGTGTAATCCATGCGTTTCTTCGAGCCGATGGTCCCCGAGACCACGTTGTCGGAATTGAGGCCGATGCCGATGTCGACGGGCAGCTTGCCCTCGCCCACGCGCAGCGTGTTCCAACTCGATAGTTCGCGAATCATGGCGATCGACGTACGTACGGAGCGGTCCGCATCGTCGTCGTGGCCCACCGGGATGCCGAAGGCAGCCATGATTGCATCGCCGATGAACTTGTCGAGCATGCCTTCCTCGCGCTGGATGCAATCCACCATCAGCGTGAAGTATTCATTGAGCAAGGCAACCGTGCCCTGAGCGCCGAGTTGCTCTGTGATCGTGGTGAAGCCACGAATGTCGGAGAAGAGCACCGTGGCCATCACGTTCTTGCCGCCGAGGGCGTCTACGCCACCGGCCAGCATCTGGTCGGCGATGCCCGGATCCATCAGCCGCGACATCGTAGAACGCATGCGCTTTTCGCTGGAGATGTCTTCCAGCATCAGCATCGAGCCGAGGCGCTTCTTTTCCGCCGACAGCAGGGGCAGGGCGGTCAGATTGACCGAGAGCTTGTCTTCGCCGACGATCAGTTCAGCTTCCATAGCCAGTTCAGTAGTCTGGGTCTCGCCCACGCGCCTGAGTTTCTCGTGAATCCACGCATTGCCGCCGGAAAAAAAGTCAGTAGCCGGCTTTTGCAGGATCTGGGCCGGGCTCACGCGCAGGATGCGCAATCCGGCGGCATTGCAAGTGGCTATCTTCTCGCCCTCATCAAGCGTGATGACGGCGTTCGACATCGACTCCAGCATCGCTTCGTTGTAATTCTTCATGTTCTGCACGTCGGCGAACAGCTTGGCGTTTTCCAGCGCGATGGAAATCTGCGCCGTGAATGCCCGCAGGCGCGATTCGTCTTCGCCGGTGAAGGGCCCGCCGCGTTTGTTGAGTACCTGCGTGACGCCGATCACCTTGCCGTGCTTGTTGACGATCGGTACGCACAGTATTGAACGGGTGAAGTAGCCGGTCTTCTTGTCGAAGGCAGGATTGAAACGCAGGTCGGCGTAGGCATAGGGAATGTTGATCGCCTTGCCTTGGGTGAACACCGCGCCGGCGATGCCGAGATGGTTGGGCAGGCGGATCTGCACCGACTCCAGGCCCTGGCCGACCTCCGACCACAGTTCATTAGTCTTGTCGTCGTTGAGGAACAGCGTCGAGCGCTCGGCATTGAGCAGTCGTGTGGCCTCGCCCATGACCTTCTGCAACAGCGATCCCAGCTTGATGTCGGCGGTGACCTCGGAGACGACGTCGATGAACTCCATCTCCTGGCGGCGGATGGCCTGCATGCGCTCGATGAACTGCGCGCTCTGCAACGCCAGCGTACCCTGGCTGGTCATGGCTTCCAGCAGGTTGAGGTCCTGCTTGGTGAACTTGCCAGTGCGCTTGTTGAGCGTCTGCGCAACGCCGATGATCTCGCCTTTCACTGTTTTGATCGGCACACAAAGGATGTTGCGCGTGGTGAAGCCGGTCTGCTCGTCGATCGAGCGATTGAAGCGGTCATCGGCATAGGCGTCGTGGATGATCAGCGCCTCGCCCGCGGTATAGACGTAGCCGGCTACGCCGCTGCTGTTAAGAATGCGTATTTCGCGCTGGATATTGCCCTGCGCCACGCGCGAATACAACTCGTTGGTATCGGGATCGTTGAGGAACAGCGAGCCGCGCTCCGCGTTCAGTTCGGTGGTGGTCATTTCCACCAGCGCCTGCAATACGTCGTCGAGCGTGCCATAGCCGGCCATGCGGCGCGTGACTTCGAGCAGCAACTCCAGATGGCGCAGCCGGCGACGGCCCTCCTGGTCTCTTTCCAGCGGCTTCTTCTTGCTGCCCGCCGCTTCGGCGGCTTGATCGATGGCGTTCATGTTTCGGTGCGGCGCATGGCTTCGATCTGGTCACGCAGCGCCTGTATGGTGTTTTGCAACTGCGCGCCCTCGTCGGCGAACAGGGTGCGCTCGCGATTGATGGAATTCGTCCGGTCGATCTGCGCCAGCTCCAGGCTCTCACGCAGGCCGCCAACGGTTTGTCGCAATTGCGCGATCTCGCCCTGGGCGCTGACCAGGGCCGTACGCACAGCATTGTCGGTATCCGCGCGGGCGCGTTCGAGCTCGTCGCGCAGTGCCGAGGCGGTGGCCTTCAGTTGCTGCATTTCACTGTGCCCGGTGACGCGTTCCTGCTGTACCGCATGGTCGCGTTCGGCGCGGGACTGCTCCAGCTCTTCGCGCAGGGCGGCGGCCGTAGCCTTGAGCATCTGTGCTTCCTGGCTGGCGGCAACGCGCTCGTGCTGCACGGCTTTTTCGCGTTCGACATGGGCACGTTCCAGTTCTTCGCGCAGTGCGCCGACCGTCACTTTCAGTTGCGATATCTCCGCTGCGGCTCCCTGGGTGGCACGCAGCGTGCTGCCGTGGATCTCGGCGTGCGCCGCTTCGAGTTCCGTGCGCAGGGCAATCACCGTGCGCTTCATGTCACGACAATCGGCCTGGGCCAGTGCAAGTTCTTCTTCGATGGTGGATACTTCGGAAATCATCATTGAACGAACGGTGGATCCCCTGTTTGCAAAAGCACGAATCTTCGGGCCGACTTGTTCTGGTCATGCAGGCAATGCGATGCTTTGATCGCTTTCGTCATTCGTTTTTGATAATACGCCTACGCTGAAATATTGTCAGCCCGGCAGCGGCAATGGCTCGTTCGCGAGTTGTCTGCCGATACTTATCGGTGTCTAAATGGGAAAGTTTAGCCGGCGTCATTTTCTGGGTTTGGGGGTTGCACTGGGGGCTTCGCTCGGGGTCCGCGCGACGCTCGCCGAACGGCTGCCCCGGAGCCGCGGGCAGCGTGTAGTCGTGGTTGGTGGCGGCTGGGGTGGATTGACGGCCGCGCGCCACCTGCGCGAACTGGCCCCTCAACTTGACGTGGTTCTGGTCGAGAAGGGCGCCGTCTTCCGTTCGCTCCCCCTGAGCAACAAGTGGCTGGTTGGCCTGGCGCCGCAGGCCGGTCGGAGCCAGCATTTCGCTGCAACGGCGCGCCGCTACGGCTACCAATTTGTCCAGGCCGAGGCGATCGCCATCGATCGCGAACGGCGTCATGTCGTCACCAGCGATGGAATCATTGACTACGACTGGCTGGTGTTAGCCGTCGGTATCCGCTACGACTATGCACCCTGGTTCGGCGATGACCGGCGGTCTGCGGAGCAGGTACGCAAGTCGTATCCGGCGGGTTTCGTTGCTGATGAACTGGATGCGCTCAGGCAGAAAGTGACCGACTTCAAGGGCGGCGACTTCGTGATGACCATCCCGCCGGGCCCATATCGTTGCCCGCCTGCGCCATATGAGCGGGCGGTGATGATCGCCTGGCTGTTCAAGCAGAAAGGCATCAAGGGCAAGCTGATCCTTGTCGATCATGGTCCCGGCATGCAGGCCTACAACCGTGTCTTCGCCGACCGCTATCGGGATCAGGTCGTGCACCTGACCAATTCCGTGGTGAAATCCATCGACCCGATCACCAGAACCATCGCCACCGAGTTCGATTCCCTGCGCTTCGATGATGCCATCCTGGTGCCTGCGCAGCAGGCCGGGGACCTGGTGTGGCAGGCGGGACTGATTGCACGCGACAGAGAG
>JAIOPW010000429.1 GCA_021413665.1 Rhodocyclales bacterium
AAGCGCTGCGCTGCGGCGCCGAGGTCTTCCACAACCTGAAGAAGCTGGTCGACAAGAAGGGCTATCCGACCACGGTCGGCGACGAAGGCGGCTTCGCGCCGAATGTCTCCGGCAATGACGAAGCCATCGAACTGATCCTCAAGGCGATCGAAATGGCCGGCTACACGCCGGGCCAGGACGTGGTGCTGGGCCTGGATTGCGCGGCTTCGGAGTTCTACAAGGACGGCAAGTACATCCTCGCCTCGGAAAAGCTCGAACTGAGCTCCGAAGCCTTCACCGACTACCTGGCGACGCTGGCCGACCGCTATCCGATCATCAGCATCGAAGACGGCATGGCCGAGGGCGACTGGCCGGGCTGGAAACTGCTGACCGATCGACTGGGCAAGAAAGTGCAGATCGTCGGCGACGACATCTTCGTCACCAATCCCAAGATACTCAAGCAGGGCATCCAGCAGGGCATCGCCAATTCGATCCTGGTCAAGATCAACCAGATCGGCACCCTGACCGAGACCTTCGCCGCGGTCGAGATGGCCAAGCGCGCCGGGTACACCTCGGTGATTTCGCATCGCTCCGGCGAGACCGAGGATTCGACCATCGCCGACATCGCGGTGGGCTTGAACGCTGGGCAGATCAAGACCGGCTCGCTTTCGCGCTCGGACCGCATCGCCAAGTACAACCAGTTGCTGCGCATCGAGGAAGACCTCGGCGATACCGTGTCCTACCCCGGCCTCGACGCTTTCTACAACATCAGGAAGTAGGCACGGCGGTTCATCGCGATGAACTGGCCGACGCTGGTGCTGGTCGTCATCATCGCCCTGCTGCAGTATCCGTTGTGGCTGGGCAAGGGCGGCTGGCTTCGCGTCTGGGATTACGACCGGCAGTTGCAGGCGCAGCGCGACGTCAACCAGAAGCTGGAACAGCGCAATGCCGCGCTCGATGCCGATGTGCGCGACCTCAAGTCGGGCTACGAGGCGATCGAGGAGCGTGCGCGCTACGAGCTGGGCATGATCAAGGAAGGCGAGATTTTCGTCCAGGTGCCGCAGAAGATGCTGCTGGCGCCGTCTTCCTCTACGCCATCGAAGCCGGCGGCCCCGTCGGCCACGCCGGCGGCGGCAGCGCGCTGAATCAGTCTTCCTGCTTCAGCTCCGCCCGGTAGCGCCGGGCGTTTTCCACATAGCCCTGCGCGGCAAGTCGCAGCCGCGCCACTTCCTCGTCCGTCAATTGGCGCACCACCTTGCCCGGCGAACCCATCACCAGCGAGCGCTCAGGTATCACCTTGCCTTCCGGGATCAGCGAGTTGGCGCCGATGATGCAGTGGCGGCCAATCTCGGCCTTGTTGAGGATCACCGACTTGATGCCGATCAGTGATTCGTCGCCGATGGTGCAACCATGCAGCATCACCAGGTGGCCGACGGTGACGTTGGCGCCGAGGGTCAGCGGCACGCCTTCGTCGGCATGCAGCACCGAGCCGTCCTGGATATTGCTGCCGGCGCCAATGGTGATCGTGTCATTGTCGCCGCGCACCACGGCGTTCCACCAGATGCTGGCTTCGTCGCCGAGGCGCACGTCGCCGATCACCGTGGCATTGGGGGCGACCCAGGCATCACGTCCGAGGATGGGCTGCCGGTCGCCGAGGCTGTATATCGCCATGGGAACTTTTCCAGGTCCTGAAGTCCGAGTCGGCGGTCAAGCGCCGCGCTTCTTCCACTCCGGCTTGGCGCCGGCGGGCTTCTTCCAGTCCGGCTTCTTGCTGTCGCGAGCCGGCGTGGCGCGGCGCGGCGGGCGGGTATCGACGAACTCGCCCGGCTCCATGACGCGGGCCTTCAGTGCGAACTGGCGTACGCGAATGCGGCGCAGGATGTCCATCAGGTCGTCCGACAGGCCGGCCGGCAGTTCCACCGAACTGTAGTCGTCGAACAGGTTGATCTGGCCGATGTCCTTGCCGGCGATGCCCGCTTCGTTGGCGATGGCGCCGACGATCTCCTTGGGCAGCACGCCCTGGTTGCGGCCGATCTCGATGCGATAGCGGGCCAGCGTCCCCGGCGCGAAGCTGCGTTGCTTGACCGGGGTGTCGCTGCGGCCTTCCTTCGCCGGGCGCTCGCGGCGCGGCTCGGCATCGGGATGGCCTTCGGGCGGCCTGGTGCTGGCTCTCGCGGGTTTGCGCTCGGCGTCACGGCTGAAAGTCGGCGCTGGTGAGGCGGCGGCCGGCGTCGACGCGGCGTCGCGCGGCGCATGATCGGTGGCGCCGGGCATCTGCAGCGGGCGTTCGCGCGTCGCCAGCCAGGCCAGCGCGGCGGCGATTTCGCGGGCGGCGATGTCCTGCTCGCCTTCCATGCGGCGCACCACATCGAAGAAGAAGTCCAGCTTCTCGGTCTTGATGATGTCGACGATCTGCTGCGTGAACTGGGCGACGCGGCGGTTGGCCACCTCGCCCGGGGTCGGCATGGTCAGCGCGGTGATCTTCTGCTTGGTGGCGCGCTCGATGAGTTTGAGCATGTACATTTCGCGCGGCGCCAGGAACAGGATGGCGCGGCCGGTGCGGCCGGCGCGGCCGGTGCGGCCGATGCGATGCACGTAGGCCTCGGTGTCGTAGGGCACGTCGTAATTGATGACATGGCTGACGCGTGCGACGTCGAGGCCGCGTGCGGCGACGTCGGTGGCGACCACGATGTCGATGGTGCCGGCCTTGAGGCGCTCGATCACCTGTTCGCGCAGGCCCTGGGTCAGGTCGCCGTTGAGCGCCGCGACGGAATAGCCGCGCGCTTCCAGCTTGTCGGCAAGTTCCACGGTCGCCGTCTTGGTGCGCACGAAAATCAGCGCGGCGTCGAAGTCATCCTCGACTTCGAGG
>JAIOPW010000430.1 GCA_021413665.1 Rhodocyclales bacterium
CAGCGGCTTGGCGAAGCCCTTCCACAGCGACACCAGCGGACTGATGCTGGGATCGTTGGGCAGGCCCTTGTAGAGCTCCGGCCGGTCGGCGTGGTGCAGCACGTACATGACGTGCGTGCCGCCCACTCCTTGCGGATCGTAGAGCCCGGCCTTGTCGTAGCCGCGCGACTTGAGGTCGACGACCCGCTTGGCGGCGTAATCCGTCATCTGCTCTTTCGAGCCGAACTGGATGGCGCCGGTCGGGCAGGCCTTGGCGCAGGCCGGGGCCTGCCCGACGGCCACACGATCGGAACACAGTGTGCACTTGTAGGCCTTGTTGTCCGCCTCCGAAATGCGCGGCACGTTGAACGGACAGCCGGTGATGCAGTAGCCGCAGCCAATGCAGTTTTCCTGGTGGAAATCCACAATGCCATTGGCGTACTGGATGATGGCGCCGGGCGCCGGGCAGGCCTTGAGGCAGCCTGGATCGGCGCAGTGCATGCAGCCGTCCTTGCGGATCAGCCACTCCAGCTTGCCCTTCTCTTCCACTTCGGCGAAGCGCATCACGGTCCACGACTTGGCCGTCAGGTCCACCGGGTTGTCATACACCCCCGAGCAACTGCCGACCTCGTCGCGGATGTCGTTCCATTCCATGCACGCCGCCTGGCAGGCCTTGCAGCCGATGCAGGTGGACACGTCGATCAGCTTGGCCACTGCCGTGGTCTGCCGAATGCCCGGTGCCGGGGTGGTCGTCGCCGAGCGGCGGGCGATATCTAGCGATTGCAATGCCATGTCATGCCTCCTGAAGGGCCGTCCCGAAGGAGGCATCGCCCCCTCGGGGGGCAGCGAACAGAGTGAGCGTGGGGGTCATCATCGTCTCCCTTAGATCTTCTCGATGTTGACCAGGAACGCCTTGTATTCCGGCGTCTGGCAATTGGCGTCGCCAACGAACGGCGTCAGCGTGTTGGTGATGAAGCCCGGCTTGGTGACTCCCGTGAAGCCAAAGTGCAGCGGGATGCCGATGGTATGGACTTTCTTGCCATCGACGTCGAGCGTCTTGATGCGCTTGGTGACCACCGCCACGGCCTTGATGAAGCCGCGGTTGCTGCGCACCTTGACCTTGTCGCCGCTGGCAATGCCCTTTTCCTTGGCGAGTGCCTCGCCGATTTCGACGAACTGTTCAGGCTGCAGAACGGCGTTGATCTTCGCGTGCTTGGTCCAGTAGTGGAAATGCTCGACCAGGCGGTAGGTGGTGGCCACATACGGAAAGTCCTTGGCCTTGCCGAAGCTGTCCATGTCGCCCTTGAACACCCGCGCCGCCGGATTGCTGATGGCCTTCGGGTTGTTGGGATGGAAGGGGTTCCTGTCCAGCGGCGTCTCGAAGGGCTCGTAGTGCTCCGGGAAGGGGCCTTCGGCCAGCGCCGGCGCGAACAGCCGCGCCACGCCTTCCGGCGTCATGATGAAGGGCATCACCCCTTCGTCCGGCGCTGCGTCAGGCCGCATGTCGGGCACATCATTACCGCCCCAGGCAGTACCGGTCCATTTGATCACCGCACGTTTCGGATCCCATGGCTTGCCGGAGACGTCGCACGAGGCGCGGTTGTACAGAATGCGCCGGTTGGCCGGCCAGGCGAAGCCCCAGTTCAGCGACTGCCCCAGTCCCGAAGGATCGGAGTTGTCGCGCCGTGCCGTGAGGTTGCCCGCCTGCGACCAGGAACCACCATAGATCCAGTTGCCGCACTGGGTGGAGCCGTCGTCGCGCAACTGGGCGAAGCCGGCGATCTGCTCCCCTGGCTTGACCAGTACCTTGGTCTTGTCCTTGGGATCGAGTACCTCTCCCAAAGCCTTGCCGGAGATTTCCATGAGGAGTTCTTCCGGCGCGGGCTTCGCTGGGATGCGGTAGGGCCAGGTCAGGTTGAGGATCGGCTCGGGCAGCTTGCCGCCGTCCTTGGCGTACATCGCCTTCAGCTTGAGGAAGATCGACGCCATGATTTCGATGTCGCCCTTCGACTCCCCCGGACCGTCGGCGGCCTTCCAGTGCCACTGGATGACGCGACCCGAACTGGTAAAGCTGCCGGACTCTTCGGCGAAGAGGTTGGCCGGCAGGCGGAACACCTCGGTCGCGATCTTGGTCGGATCGACTTCGTTGAACTCGCCGTGCGGCTTCCAGAACTCGGAAGTATCGGTTGCCAGCGGGTCCATGACGACGAGGAACTTCAACTTGGCCAGCGCGTCGCCCACCTTCTTCTTGTTCGCCACCGAGGCCAGCGGGTTGAAACCCTGGCAGAAGAAGCCGTTCATCTTGCCCTGGTGCATGCGCTCGAAGATCGCCATGGCATCGTAGGCGGCGTCCTTCTTCGGCAGCCAGTCGTAGCCATAGTCGTTCTTGTCGGTCGCGGCCGCCCCGTACCAGGCCTTCTGCAGGCTGGTGAACCATTTCGGGAAGTTCTGCGGGAAGTTCATCTGGTTCGGCCGCAATGCCTTCGGCGTGCGCTTCTCCAGATAGGTCTTGCGATCGACGTCCTGGTCGGTCGGCGCCGACAGGTAGCCCGGCAGCACTTCCGAGTAGAGGCACATGTCGGTGATGCCCTGCACATTGGCGTGGCCGCGCAGCGCGTTGATGCCGCCACCCGCCATGCCCATGTTGCAGAGCAAGAGCTGGATCAAGGCCATGGTGCGGATGTTCTGCGAGCCGACCGAATGTTCCGTCCAGCCCAGCGCATAACAGATCGTCATGGTCTTGTCGGGCGCCGCTGTCTCCGCCATCATTTCGCAGATCTTGAGGAAGGCGTCCTGCGGCGTGCCGGTGGTCTTGCTCACCAGCTCCGGCGTGTAG
>JAIOPW010000038.1 GCA_021413665.1 Rhodocyclales bacterium
CGAGGGCCACATCGCCCTGATGACCCAGGCGCGCAGCCATGCCGACCAGGTGGTGGCGACGATCTTCGTCAATCGCCTGCAGTTTCGTCCCGGCGAGGACTTCGAGAAGTACCCGCGTACCTTTGCCGCCGATTGCGAAAAGCTGGCGGCGGCCGGGGTTGAGCATCTCTTTGCTCCCGACGAGGCGGAAATGTATCCGCAGCCGCAGAACTATCACGTCGAACCGCCGCCGGAACAGGCGGGCATCCTCGATGGTGAGTTCCGTCCCGGACATTTCCGCGGCGTCGCAACGGTGGTCATGAAGCTGTTCCACATCGCCCGACCCGATGTGGCGCTGTTCGGCAAGAAGGATTACCAGCAGTTGATGGTTATTCGCAACATGGTGCGCGAATTCAATTTGCCGATAGAAATCATCGGCGGCGAGACCGTTCGTGCTGCCGATGGCCTGGCGCTGTCTTCGCGCAACGGCTATTTGTCGGCGACCGAAAGGGCACAAGCTCCTGCTTTGTATGGGGTATTGACCAGACTGGCGAACGCCGTACGGGCCGGGTCGCGGGATTTTGCGGCGCTGGAGCAAGAAGCGGTCCGGGACTTGCAGGCGTGTGGCTGGCTGCCGGATTATGTTGCCTTGCGCAAAAAACTTGATCTACAATTGCCGTCCGCTCACGATTCCGGGTTGGTGGTGTTGGCGGCGGCGCGTTTGGGAAGCACGCGCCTCATCGACAATCTGGAAGTTTAGGTCACTGCGATGCGCTCATGCCGGCGGTGTGCCAGAAGCGAAACAGACGGGAATGCCGCCTCTTCGGGCAGCTCCCGGTTTATTGCCGCCTTTGCATGAGAAAGGTCAGACAATGCAACGCATGATGCTCAAGTCCAAGCTCCACCGCGTGACGGTGACTCACGCAGAACTGCATTACGAGGGTTCCTGCGCCATCGATGAAAATCTGCTGGATGCCGCCGACATCAAGGAATACCAGCAGATCGACATCTACAACGTGAACAACGGCGAACGCTTCACGACCTACGCCATTCGCGCCGAGCGCGGCAGCGGCACCATCTCGGTCAACGGCGCCGCCGCGCGCAAGGCCGCGACCGGTGACCTGCTGATCATCGCCAGCTACGTCATGATGAACGAGGTTGAACTGCAGAAGTTCGAGCCCGACCTGGTGTATGTCGATGCCCGCAACCGCATCACCCATCACAGCCGGGAGATCCCGGCACAAGCGGCAGCCTGATCTTTCATTCCGCCGCGCGATGAGCCCACCCTTGCGGTGGGCTTTTTGCTTCTGCGATTTTAGTCTTGGGCCGGATGCGCTGAGGATCAGGCGATGGCGTGCATGGCAATCGCCGTGCCGCCACCGCCGACTTCCGGATATTTTCCTTGCTCCGAACAATCATGCCCGGCTGTGTCCAGCGGGGTATGAGAGGAATCAGAGTTCAAGCCGGCCGCCAGTCTTTCAACAGGTTTGGCCGGCCTGGCAATTCGAGGCTTGCTGGCTTGGCGCGGCTTCGTCCTTCTTGTCCACGGTGACCGACTTCCCCATCTGGACTGGCAATGAATTCGGATAGTCGTATCCCGTCCCCTTGTTGTGATCGATCAAGGCGCCGATCCCCCCGCCGAATATGATGTTTCCGAACATGGAACCCGCGGCGCGGGACACCGCCGACAACAGGCCATCCACGAGGCCGTCCTTTTTGCAGACGACCGAGAGGTTCTCACCGCTCTTGCGCACATCGACTTGCGCCGGCGCTTTGACAGTCCAGGTTCCCTTGTCGTTCGTAAGGGAGCAATCAGCATCCTTTAGTGCCTTTCCGTCTTGTGAGGCGGTGACCGATACACGCTGGAGTTCCGATTGCGTGATTGATGCACAACCACTGGCAAGAAGGAGAAATGCTGCCGCTGCAAGGCAGGTTGAATTTTTCATGATCGGCTGTCCTATTCATGTTGGATTGAAGGTGCCGACATTAACCGGTTCAACCGTCGCGGTAAATTGAACGAAAGTAATAGCGAGGACTGTATTCGACGAATCATTGACGCAGATCAAGCATATTCGCCTCGTGCCGGATTTTCCCGAACCCTTGCCGGGATCAGCGCCGCGTGGCATTGCTATGGCGACTTTCCGGAATTGTGTTCACCAAACCCGTTTTCACCGCTCCGACCCCGGATAGCCCGTGATCTCCCGAATGTCGCGATAGAGCGGCCGCAGGCGACGGTACATGCGGCAATAGACTTTGCGGTAAAGCTGTTCGTAGATGCGCACGTGCTGTGCTTCGGGTTGGAACACCTGTCCGACGCGCGTCATCTCGCGTACTGCGGTGTCGAAGTCGGGATGCAGGCCGAGCCCGACGGCGGCGATGATGGCGGCGCCAAGGCCGCTGGTCTCGAACAAGTGTGGTCGCTCGGTCGGCAGGTTGAAGATGTTGGCGGTGATCTGCATGGCGGCATCGCTTTGCGAACCACCACCCGAGACGCGCACGCGCTCGATGCGCCAGCCGCCGCGGCGCTCGATGCGCTCGCGACCTTCGCGCAGCGCATAGGCGAGGCCTTCGAGAATGGCGCGGTAGAGATGGGCGCGGGTATGCACGTCGCCGAAGCCGATCACGGCACCTTTGGCTTCCGGCCCCGGCACCTTGATGCCGGGATTCCAGAACGGTTGCAGCATCAGGCCCATCGATCCGGGCGGCACTGCATTGACCAGTTCGTCGAACAGGGTTTCCGGCGCGACGCCGCGGCTGTGCGCTTCTATTTCTTCATGCAGACCGAACTGCTCCTTGAACCAGTTGACCATCCAGAAGCCGCGGGTGATCTGGATTTCGGTGTTGTAGCGTTCCCGGATCGCGGCCTGATAGGGCGGAATGAAAGGCGTGGCTTCGAGGTAGCGCGACGTGGTGATATTGATGGTCGCGGCCGTGCCGTAGGAGAGGCAGGCGACCTCGGGCGTGAGGCAACCGGCACCGATGACTTCGCAGGCCTTGTCGGCGGCACCGGCGATGATCGGCAGACCTTCGGGAATCCCGGTGTCGCGCGCTGCCGCGACACCGACGCCGCCGAGTCGGGAACCGGCCGGCACCAGCTCCGGCAGCATCTCACGCTTGAGCGGCAGGCACTGCCACTTCCAGTTCCAGGCGTGTGCCCAGCGTCCGCGTCGGTAGTCGAAAGGGATGTAGCCGACCTGGCTGGCGACGGAATCGACGAACCGGCCGGTAAAGCGGAAGTTCAGGTACCCCGAAAGCAGCAGGTACTTGTCGGTGCGCGCCCAGAGCGCCGGCTGGTGTTGCGCGATCCAGTTGGCTTCGGCTTCGCGCGCGAAGTAGCGAACGGTGCCGCGCATGCGCACGACGCGCAGCGCCACTTCCCACCACCAGGCCAGTTTCGGGTCGACATCGGCGCGGCGCTGGTCGAGCCAGACGATGGCCGGCCGCACGGGCTGGCCATGCTCGTCGAGGTTGATTACGGTGGCGCGCTGGGTGGTGATGCAGACGCCGGCGAGCGCGCTTTTCGGAACCCGCGTATTGGCCCACAGCCGCTGGCAGGCCTGGCATAGAGTGGCCCAGAACTGTTCCGGGTCGTTCTCCACCCAGCCGGGCTGCGGCGACTGGTAGCTGTCGATGTCGACCTGGGCCTTGTCCACGAGATGGCCGTGCAGGTCGAAGATCAGGGCACGGACGCTTTGCGTGCCGCAGTCGATGGCGAGAAGGTAGTCCTTGCTCATGATGGCTGTCGATACTACCTAAATCCACAGTTTTCGCCGCATCACCGGCGCCGACTTTCGCTAGCGCGACGCGATGACAGTTTGCTCCTGCTCGCCAAGGCCCTCGACCCCGAGCCTGACCCGGTCGCCGACCTGTAGAAAGCGGTTGCGCCCCATGCCGACCCCCTGCGGCGTGCCGGTGCAGATCACGTCGCCGGGCAGCAGGGTCATGAAGCGGGAGACATAGCTGACAATTTCCGCACAGGAAAAGATCATGTCGGCGGTGGTGGAATCCTGCATGCGTTCGCCATTGACATCGAGCCACAGGCGCAGTGCTTGCGGGTCGGCGACTTCGTCCTTCGTCACCAGCCAGGGGCCGATCGGGCCGAAGCTGTCGCAGCCCTTGCCCTTGTCCCACAGGCCGCCGCGTTCGAGCTGGAAAGCGCGTTCCGAGACGTCGTGGAACACGCAGTAGCCGGCGACCTGGCCGAGTGCCCGGGCTTCGCTGACGCGGCGTGTTTCGCGGCCGATGACGATGCCGAGTTCCACCTCCCAGTCGAGCTTGGTGCTG
>JAIOPW010000427.1 GCA_021413665.1 Rhodocyclales bacterium
TTGATCGACATCATCGGACCTTCGAAGGTCGACATGCCGTAGAAGGACAGCGAGGTGATCATGAACTTGAGGATCGGGTCATCGCGCAGTTTGTGCCAGGCGCCGGACAGCGTCATGATGCCGTTGATCATGCCGCCCCAGGAGGGTGCCAGCAGGATCAGCGAGAAGATCATGCCAACGCTCTGCGTCCAGTCCGGCAGCGCCGTGTAGTGCAGGTGGTGAGGGCCGGCCCACATGTAGGTGAAGACCAGCGCCCAGAAGTGAACCACCGACAGGCGGTAGGAATACACCGGACGCCCGGCCTGCTTGGGCACGAAGTAATACATCATGCCGAGGAAGCCGGCGGTGAGGAAGAAGCCCACCGCGTTGTGGCCGTACCACCACTGCACCATCGCATCCTGCACACCGGCGTAGGCCGAGTAGGACTTGGGCGTAAGCATGCCCGCACTAAGCACGGGCACTGCTGCGCTATTGACAAGATGCAGCACCGCGACCGTCAGGATGAAACCGCCAAAGAACCAGTTGGCCACGTAGATATGCGAAACTGTGCGCTTCATCAGTGTACCGAAGAAGACCACGGCGTAGGACACCCAGACCACGGTGATCAGGATGTCGATCGGCCATTCAAGCTCCGCGTATTCCTTGCCGGAAGTGAAGCCCAGCGGCAGCGACAACGCCGCCAGCACGATGATCAACTGCCAGCCCCAGAAGGTGAATGCCGCCAATCCAGGCGCGAAAAGTGGCGCATGGCTGGTCCTCTGCACGGTGAAATACGACGTCGCGAACAGCGCACATCCGCCGAACGCGAAAATGACCGCATTGGTATGCAACGGACGCAAGCGCCCATAGCTTAGCCACTCGACCACGTTCAACTCCGGCCAGACCAGTTGAGCGGCGATGATGACGCCGACCAGCATGCCGACGATGCCCCAGATTACGGTCATCACAGCGAACTGGCGCACGACTTTGTAGTTGTAAGTCGCTTGCGATTGCATGATGGATTCACCTCACTTTGGAAAACAGCTTCTGGATCCGGGTTGCCTGGCACGGAGCCTGAAGACGATCGCCGGGATACCGTCTCGCCCGTGCCGGGCGAGACAAAAAAAAAGGGTGCGCAACGCGCACCCCCAACCCCAACAGAGAGCCTTTGGGCAATGGCGCGAAGCCATCACCATAAAACCCATGCGTAGTATGGTTACTTGTTATCGGCGGCACTTTGATCTGAGTCAACCGATCCGTGTTTTTCCTGAACTTCCGGCCTGTCATCATCCATCAGGATGCGATAACCGGGGCCCTCGAGGTCCTCGAACTGTCCGCTCTTCAAATTCCACCAGAACACTGCGGCAATGACG
>JAIOPW010000432.1 GCA_021413665.1 Rhodocyclales bacterium
TGCTCGGTCAGCGACCAGCCCGAGGTCTGGCAGTGGGTGCGCAGCATCATGGACTTCGGGTTCTTCGGCTTGAACTCGTCCATGATGCGCCACCACAGGAGGCGCGCCGCGCGCATCTTGGCGATTTCGAGATAGAAATTCATGCCGATCGCCCAGAAGAAGGACAGGCGTCCGGCGAAGGCATCGACGTCCATGCCCGAGGCCAGCGCCGTCTTCACGTACTCGCGGCCATCGGCCAGCGTGAAGGCGAGCTCCAGTGCTTGCGTCGCGCCGGCTTCCTGCATGTGATAGCCGGAGATCGAAATCGAGTTGAACTTCGGCATGTTCTGCGCCGTGTAGCCGATGATGTCGGCAATGATGCGCATCGACGGCTCGGGCGGGTAAATGTAGGTGTTGCGGACCATGAACTCCTTGAGGATGTCGTTCTGGATCGTCCCCGAGAGTTGCGCCTGTGCCACGCCCTGCTCTTCGGCCGCGACCACGTAACCGGCAAGGATGGGCAGCACCGCGCCGTTCATGGTCATCGACACCGAGACCTTGTCCAGCGGAATACCGTCGAACAGGATCTTCATGTCCTCGACGGAATCAATCGCCACGCCGGCCTTGCCGACGTCTCCGGTGACACGCGGATGGTCCGAGTCATAACCGCGATGCGTGGCCAGATCGAAGGCCACCGACACGCCCTGCCCGCCGGCCGCCAGCGCCTGGCGATAGAAAGCGTTGGACGCCTCGGCGGTGGAAAACCCGGCGTATTGGCGAATGGTCCACGGCCGTACCGCGTACATCGTGGCTTGCGGCCCGCGCAGGAAGGGCACGAACCCGGGCAGCGTATCGGCCCACGGCAGGCCTTCGACATCCGCCTTGGTGTAAAGCGGCTTGACGGTCAGGCCTTCCGGCGTTACCCAATTGAGGCGGGAAACATCGCCTTCAGGGGCCGACTTGGCAGCCGCCTTGTTCCAGGCTTCGATCGAGGGAATGCTCACTTCGGGTGCCTTGCTCATGGTTTCCGACCTCTTGCAACGATGCGGTTGACTTCCAGACGAGGAGCCATGATACTGCATCCATAATTATGAATGCAAGGCCATCGTCACATATCT
>JAIOPW010000433.1 GCA_021413665.1 Rhodocyclales bacterium
CATGCGCCCGACATTGGTCAGCAGGCCCACGGTAAACATCTCGGCGGGCGGCGCGGCCCGGGTGGCGGCGCCGAGCAGTTGGGTGGCGACGCCGGTGGCCGCGGAGCGTGACCAGAAAAGCTCGTAGTCGAATCCCGGGCAGTGTCCCTCGCGGTTTCCCGAGACCAGCGAAAACGCCAGCACCACCTGGCGCACGGCCTGGATGCCGATCGACATCATGACATCGGGAGTAAGCGCCGCGGCGGGTCGGGGACGGCCGAAAGCCGCCGAGTTGGCCAGCTTGAGGATGCGACCGACCATCGCCGGGTCGATTTGCAGGACCTGGATGATTTCCGGCAGCGTGACGTTGTCGCGCTGGCACAGCTCGATCACCTTGAGCGCGGCACCCTTGGGCGAGGGGAGGTTGCCGCTGGCCTTGAGTTCGATGAATTGGGCGGGATCGATCATGTTGGTCAGGAAGTGTGCAAGGCCGTGGCGGCGTTGTGGTCGGCTGCGTCATGATAGCGCGTGCGGATCTCGAGCGCTTGCGGCCAGGCCGCGAGGAAGGCCTCGACGCAGGCCGGATCGAAATGGCTGCCGGCGTTGGCTTTCAGGAAATCGACCGCGGCTTCGAGCGTCCAGGCCTTCTTGTAAGGCCGCTCCGAGGTCAGGGCATCGAACACGTCGGCGACCGCCACGATGCGTCCGTGCAGGGGGATCGCCGTGCCGGCCAGCCCCTGCGGGTAGCCGCTGCCGTCGAACTTCTCGTGATGCGCCAGTGCCAGCGTCGCCGCGCAACGCAGCAGGGGCGAGACCGAGTCGCGCAGGATCTCGTAGCCGATCGTGGCGTGCTGCTTCATGATTTCCATTTCTTCGGGCGTCAGACGCCCCGGCTTGAGCAGGATATGGTCGGGCGTCCCTACCTTGCCGATGTCGTGCATCGGCGAGGCTTCCAGCAGCAGCTCCTGCTCCTCCGGCGGCAGTCCAAGCTGCTCGGCGATGAGGCGGGTGTAGTTGGACATGCGCAGCAGGTGGCTGCCGGTTTCCGGGTCGCGGTATTCAGCCGCGCGCGACAGGCGCAGGATGGCTTCCTTTTCGCGGGCGGCGATCTCGGCGGTGGCCTTTGCCACTTCGGCGGCCAGCCACTCGGCGCGATTGGCGAGTTGCTGGCGGCTCTTGCGCAGGGCAAGGAGATTCTTCACCCGGGCGGTGAGTTCGACCTTGTCCACCGGCTTGGTCAGGAAGTCCTGGGCGCCGAGCTCGAGGGCGCGATGGCGGACGTCGCTCTCGGTGTCGGCCGTCACCATCACCACCGGCACCTCGGCCCGGTCGGGGATCAGGCGCAGGCGGCGGATGAACTCGAGGCCGTCGACCACCGGCATCATGTAGTCGAGCAGGATCAGGTCGGGCTCGTGGTCGGCGCACCAGGCGAGCGCCGTCACCGGATCCGCCATGCATTCCACTTCCGCGCCTTCCAGCTTCAGCAGGAGGTGGCGGAACAGCGTCAGGTTGATGGCGTTGTCGTCTACAACGAGGAGTCTTGGCATGGCGCTCAGGGTCTCATGTTTTCGGGCGTTTCGCATACCCGGCGATGAAGTCGTCGATGCGGTCGAATTCCTCGTCGACGCGCGCCGCCAGCGGTTCGATCTCGCTTCGGTTACGGCCGGGGGCGAGGTTTTCCAGGCGTCCGGCAAGTTCCGCCAGCGGCAGCGCGCCGACATTGGCGGCCGCGCCGCGCAGTTCGTGGGTGATGGGTTTCAGTTCGTCGCCATGTTCCCGCACCTCGCGTTTCAGGCGTTCGCGCAGCGGCCGCAACGACTGCTGGAAAACCGCGAGCAGTTCATCGATCACCCCCTCGTCGTCGCCGAACAAATCGGTCAGGCGCCGCATGTCGATGGCCGCAGGGTTCGTGTCGAGAGTCGGCGCTTGCCGGCCCGCGAAGCGGAATCCCCGGCAGACAGAGTCCGGGACGGCGAGGGCGCAACCTGCCGCATCGCTCGCCGCGTCGGTCGGCAGCCATTCCGCCAGCAGCGCCGCCAGCCGCGTGGCATCGATCGGCTTGGCGAGGTAGTCGTCCATGCCGGCGGCGAGGCATTGCTCGCGGTCGCCCTGCATGGCGTTTGCGGTCATGGCGACAATCGGCAGGTGGCGCGATCTTGCCTCGGCGCGACGGATCGCGGCCGTGGCGGCAAAGCCGTCCATTTCCGGCATCTGGCAATCCATCAGGACCAGGGCGTAGTTTCCGCCGGCCACCGCCGCCACCGCCAGTGCGCCGTTGTCGACCACATCGACGGCATAGCCGAGCTTGCCCAGCATGTGTACCGCGACGCGCTGATTGACGGGGTTGTCTTCGGCCAGCAGCAGACGGTGCTTTGCGGCGACCTGCCGGTCGGCTTCGTCGGGGTCGCGCTGATCGGTCAGCCTGCGCGCGGGGGTGGTTTGCACCGCGCCCAACGCGGTGGCCAGCGCGCCGCCAAGCGTCGATTGCTTGAGCGGTTGCACCACCAGGCCGACGTCCAGCGCGACCAGTGCCGATTTGGTTTCGCGGTCGGGCCGGGCCATGCAGCACACCATCGGCCAGGTGCCTTGCGCCCGCAGGGCGGCAACGGCGTCAGCCACTGTGGCATCGGTGAGGGGGTGAGCAAGCAGCAGCGCATCGGTGGTCAAGCCCCGGGCCTCCCGTTCCGTCAGGCGCCCGCGCAATTCGGCAAGGCTCGTCACGGCCTCGAAATCCATCCGCCATGCCTCGAAGTAGGCACGAAAGATTGAGTCGCCGCCGATGCCCCGGCCCGCGACCAGCACGCGCCGGCCGTGCAGCACGGCGTCGGACGCCAGGTGCTCCCGCTTTTCCGGCGCGACTTCGAGCGGAACCTTCACCCAGAAACTGGAGCCTTCACCGGGCACGCTGTCGACGCCGATTTCACCGCCCATGGCCTCGACCAGCCGCTTGCAGATGGACAGGCCGAGCCCGGTGCCGCCATACTTTCGCGTCGTCGAGCTGTCGGCCTGGGAAAAGGGCTGGAACAACCCGGCTATCGCCGTCGCCGTCAGGCCGATGCCGCGATCCCGCACGGCAAGCTTCACCGTCGTGCGGGGAAAACCGTGGTCTGTCCCCGGTTCTCCCGGTTCTCCTTCAAGTGTTGCGCTCGCCACCACTTCGCCGCGTTCGGTGAACTTGATGGCGTTGGAGAGGAAATTGAGCAGGATCTGGCGAATGCGCGTCGGGTCGCCGATCAGGTGGTCCGGCAGTTCCGGGGCGACGAAGCTGGCCAGCGTCAGATCCTTTTCCTGCGCCCTTGTGGCAAGGACATCGAGGCTGCTTTCGAGGGTCTGGCGCAGCGAAAAATCGGTGTGTTCGAGCACCAGGCGTCCGGCCTCGATCTTGGAGAAGTCGAGTATGTCGTTGATGATCGCCATCAGCGCGTCGGCGGAGGTCTTGATGGTGCGGGCGAATTCGGTCTGCTCGCCGTCGAGCGGCGTATCGAGCAGCAGGTCGGTCATGCCGACGACGCCGTTCAACGGGGTGCGGATCTCGTGGCTCATGGTGGACAGGAAGTCGCCCTTGAGGCGTGCCGCGTCCTCGGCGGCGTTCTTGGCGTCCAGCAGGTGCTGTTGCAACAGGCGTTCCTCGCGCATGTCGGAGAACACCGCGACCGAACCCTGCCATTCGCCATCCAGCGCCAGCGGCGCCCCGGTGATCTTGACCGGCAGCGAGGAACCATCCTTGTGGAAGAACACTTCCTCGCTGGAACGATAGACGCGGCGGTCGCGCATCGCCAGATGGATCGGACATTCAGCCGCGGGCAGCACACGTCCATCCGGCCGATGGTGGTGGATGACGTCATGCAGGCCCTTGCCGACCAGTTCCTCGGTGCGCCAGCCGATCAGGCGCTCGGCTTCGGCGTTGAGGTAGGCGAGCTTGCCGCGCGCGTCGAGCGTATAGACGCCTTCGCCGAGATTGTCGAGGATGGTGCGCAGCCAGGCTTCCTGCCGGTTCGAGGCTTTCTCGAGCTCTTTTTGCACCGTAATTTCGGTACGGATGGCGATGTATTCCTCGGGCTTGCCGCGCTCGTTCATGAACGGTGTGATGGTGGCGTGCACCCAGTAGAAGCCGCCCGCCTTGTTGCGATTGCAGACTTCGCCATTCCAGGTGCCGCCATTGGCGATGGTGCGCCACATGTCCTCATAGACCTCCGGCGGATGCGCGCCGGATTTGAGGATGCGGTGGTTCTGGCCCAGGAGATCCTCGCGCGCATAGCCGCTGATCTGGCAGAAGCGGTCGTTGGCAAAGGTGATGCGGCCGGTGACGTCGGTGATGCTGACGATGGCGTGCTGGTCGAGTGTGTACTGCAGCCGCAGCGCGCGACGCAGGACGCGCAGATTGCGCCGCCGCAAATGCAGCAGCAGCGGCAGGATGACGATGGCGAGCAGCAGGGCCAGCAGGCTGGCGTCGAGCAGGGTGCGGGTCAATTCGCTCGCGTCCGCCGGCAACAGGTGCGGCAGCACGAACATGATCGCCAGTTCGCCGAAGAAGGCGACGCCCAGCGTGACGGCGAGCGCGCCCAACAGCAGGTGCAGCGACCTTTTGCCGGTCAGGCGTTCTTCGGCGGCGTTATAGGGTGTCATGGGCTACCGTGAAAGTCGCGCAGCGACTCTCGACGCTCCTCTCCCCTGGCCTTGACTGCCGGGGAATCCGCTCGCCCGCCGCGAAGCGGAATCGCGGGTGTGTCGAGGCCGCGGGCCGGCAAAGGGGAGGGGCTGGGAGTGGGGATGGGATGATCGAAAACGCATCGTCGGGCGATTATAGCGGGCCGCTCCTCGCGGCTAGCGGGGCGCCGTTTGGCCCGGCGCCGTGGCGCCAAGCGACAGCGCGGCGGCGCGGGCGATTTCGGCCAGGCCGGCCGCGTTTGCCACATCGAGCGCGCGCCGGTATGCCACCGCCGTAGCGCCATCGCCGACTTTCCTCCTGATGTCGCCGATCAGCAGCCAGTCGCGCGCGATCTTTTCCGGCAGCGCCAGCCGGCGGTCGATGTCGAGCGCGGCGCCGGCGGCGGGCAGGGCGCCGGCGGCGTCGCTGGCGGCGAGCCGCGCGCTGGCGATGAGCCGCCAGGCGTTGGCGGTTTCATTTGCTTCATTCCCGTCCCGCAGCAGCTTCAGGGCCGCTTCGGCATGTGCCAGGGCTTCCGGCGCCTGTCCCCCGGCAAGCGCGGCACGCGCCCGCAGCAGGTTCAGGCTGGCGAGTTGCGGACAGGGGGTGGCGCATTGGCCGGCCGCCGCCGCCAGGCTTCGCTGTGCGGCATCGAGGCGATCCAGCGCCAATTGCGCCTGGGCCGTCAACATCAGCGTGTCCACCGTCGGGTCGCCGGCGTTGCCGGCCAGCGCAAGCAGCGCGGCTTCCGCTTGTCCCCGGGCGAGTTCGGTACGGGCCAGGTGCAGGCGGTTGCGGGAAGTCCCGGTCGCATCGTCGATGCTGGCGTAGATGCGCACTGCCTCCTCGAAGCGCCGCGTCGCCACGATGTAGTCGCCGCGCTCGTAGCGCTTGGCGCCGTCGCTCTCGGCTTCCAGCGCCGCCTTGAGCCGGGGCGGGTCGGCCGGCTTCGGCGTCGAACCGCATCCGGCGAGAATCAGTACCGTCAGGACGATGGACTTAGCGCGCACGGCCGGCCTCCCCGCGCGGATCGCTGTCCGCCTTCAGCGTTGCCGGCGCCGGTGCGTCCACCATGTTGCGGATCGGCCAGGTCTGCTTGGCGCCGCTGACGATTTCGCGCACGTCGGCGGCGACCGCGCTGCCGTCGCGCAACACCGGCGGCACGCTGATCTCGGCTTCGGCGGTAATCTTTTCGACATGGTCGAGCATCTGTTGCGTGCGGTCGAGCATGCCCGGCAGGCGTTTGTTGGCGGCCTCCAGGGTCTGGCCGAGGTGGCCCAGATCGTCCTCCGCCTTGCCCAGCACGCGAATGGCCTTGCCGCCGATACCCTCCACCTGGCGGTTGCCGTTGGCGAGCAGGATGTTGAGGGCCGCGGAACTTTCGCGGATCCTCGCCAGCGTCCCGGGCAGGCCCTTGTCCGGATCGGCCAATGCGCCCGTGATGAGCTTGATGTCCTTCAGGATCGGAATGAATTCGTCACGCACCTGGTTGGCCAGGGCGGCAAGGCCGTCGGCGCGGGAAAACGTCAGCCGCGCCTGCGCCGCGGCGAGCCGCGTCTTGTCGGGTCCGGGCACGATCTCCAGTGTCGCCGAGCCGACCAGGCCCTCCTTGCGCAGCTCTACCCGTGCGTCATGAGTGATGAAGCGCATGTGGTCGGCGTCGATTTCCATGGTCACCGCCACCTGGCCGTCGTCCTTGAGGCTGACTTCGGAAACCGCGCCGACGCGAAAGCCGGCAATGCGCACGGCCTGCCCCTTGGCGATGTCCTGGGCGCTGTTGGCGACGAAGCTGTAGCTCGTGGTCTGGCGGAACAGCCCCTGGCGCACGACAATGGCGGCGACCAGGGCCACCGTCACCAGCAGGGCGAAGAAGAGGAAGCGGCGGGTGCCGCGGCGCAGTGCGGCGGCGTCGCTGTCGTGTTGGGTCAGCAATGACATAAGAGGCTCTCCCCCCGGCCCCCTCTCCGAGATGCCTGCCGCGAAGCGGAATTCCAGGCACGCAGAGCGTGGGGGTGACTTGGGTTCAGCCCGCCGGCGGCGGGCTTCAAATGGTTTGGCGGGCGCCGGTTTGGGGCGGCCCTGCGCTCGGCGCTCATGGGTTCTCCGCGAATTCGGTAATGGTTCGACAGTCGGGCAGCTCCGGCAATTCGTGGCCGTCGAGGTCGACGAAGAGCACTGTCCGGAACGGATGGCGCAGGTGATAGACGGACTCGACGGCGATCAGCGCGTCGGCCTGGCGCCGGGCGAGGCCGGCAAAGAGGCGGTCGATCACCAGCAGTTCGGGCGGGCGCAGCAGGCAGCGGACGAAGCCCACCGTCCAGCGCTCGGTACGTTCGAGGTTCATCGGCTGCTCGCGGCCCAGCATGGCGACGCGCTCCGCCGGGAGTCCGCAGAGAAGGAGGGCGGTCTCGAGCTCGCTTTCCCAGTCGCGTGGATCGTCGGGGTCGGCGTCGTAGCGCAGGGCCAGCGCGAAATTCTCGGCCACCGTCAGGGCGCCGAGCAGGCCGCCGCTGTCGGTCAGCACCTCGACGCCGGCGCGGTGTTCGAGCGCTGCCACCACCTGTTGCGCAGTGGCGGAGTCGGCGACCACGAGACGGTGCCGCCCGCCCTGGTCCAGCGGCAGCGCGAGGCAAGGCTCGTCGCCGGCGAGCAGGGTCAGGGTGCGGCCATCGAGGCGGGTGGTGAAAGCGGGCATCATCCGAGTGCGTAGATCAGTGCGGCGAAGGCGACGTCGACCACGAAGACGGCGATCAGCCCGGTGCCCACGGCCTGGATCGCCGCGTCGGAAATGGCCTGGGTCGAGCCCTTGCCGGTGCTGCCGTGGTGGCAGGCGATGATGCCGACGGCGGCGCCCATCAGCGCGCTCTTGACCAGGCTCAGCAGGGCCAGCCAGGGATCGGCAAAATCAAGGAAGTGGCCCGCCGTTTCGACCAGCGGGCGGCCTTCGATGAAGGCGGTCGCCAGCCAGCCGCTGCCGATGGCGAAGGCCTGAAAGCACACCGTCACCGCCGGCAGCGCGATCACCAGGCCGAAGACGCGCGGCAGCAGCAGGTAATCGGCGGCCGGTACGCCAAGCCGGCGCAGGGCGGTGAATTCGTCGTGCAGGTTCATCACCGCGAGTTCCGAGGCGATGCCGGCACTGCTGCGCGCCACCACCACCAGCGCCGACAGCAGCGGCGCCAGCTCGAAGAACAGGCCGAGGAAGAGCATGCGCTGCGTCAGGTCGCTGTCGGCGCCGATCAGCGCGGCAAGCTGGGTGGCGGTTGCGGCGCCGGTCAGCATGGCCATTACGCCGATTACCGGCAGTGCGGTGACGCCGGCGCTGTGGATCTGGTGCCGCAACTGCTCGCGCAGCAGTGGCCGCGCCAGTTCGCCCCAGCGGCTGCCGGCGAACCATGCAAGCTGGAAATAGGCGCCGAGGCGGGTGGCGGCGAGGACGCTCATTTCGGCCCTCCCGGCGCCGCAGCCAGCGGCGGCGTCCAGCCCCAGACGCGGGGTGAATCGGGCGAGGGCCGGCCGAGATCGACCAGTCCGCCGCCAAAGCCGACGGCGGCGGCGACTTCTTCGGAGCAGAGCACCGGCTGGGGGTATTCCCTGGTCATGCCTTCGAGGCGGCTGGCGATGCCGACGGCGTCGCCGATCACCGAGAACTCGCGGCGCTGGCGCGAGCCGACATAGCCGGCCAGCACCTCGCCGCTATGGATGCCGATGCCTATCTTCAGGGTCGCGATGCCTTCGGCGGCGAGTTCGACATTGAGCTGGTCGACGCGCAGCAGCAAATCCTGCGCCGCTTCCAGCGC
>JAIOPW010000093.1 GCA_021413665.1 Rhodocyclales bacterium
TGCTCAAGGAAAAGATACTCGCGCTGCTGAAGACGCTGCAGCAGAAGTACCGCCACCGACTGCAGCCGCTCGACGGATTCGCCACGAATTTCTGCGATGCCGAGCACGATCTCGACGAACCGCTGGTGCGCGCCCTGACGCGCACGGCGGAAGAACATCTGGCCATGAAGCTACCGCTCGATGCCTTCCGCACGGGCGAACTGCGGCCGCACCTGTTCATGAACTTCCGCCTCACCGACCAGCACGGCGGCACGCTGGCGATCTCGCGCAACCTGGCGGAACTGCGCGCCGACTATCGTGACCGCGTCGAGCAGGCCTACGCCACTGCCGAAGTCCGCCACGAGGAGGCCATCGGTGACTTGTCCGGACTTACGGCGTGGACCTTTGGCGCGCTACCTGAACTCATGGAAGTCAAAGTCGGCGCCGGTACTTCGGTGGGCTTCCCGGCGCTGGTCGATATGGGCGAGAGCGTGCGCCTGACCGCCTTTGACACCGAGGAAAAGGCGCGTGCCGAACATCGTCGCGGCATGGCTCGGCTGTTCGCGCTGCAACTGGCGGCCCAGGTCAAGGCCATCGAGAAACTGCCGGGCCTGCGCGAGCTGGCGCTAGCTTTCATGGCGCTGGGCACCGAGAAGGAACTGAAGGAACAACTGGTGGCAGTGACGCTGGAACGCACTTGCCTGATGGATCCGCTGCCCGCGGATGAGCCGGCCTTCGCCGCACGGCGCGAGGCGGCGCGCGGACGCATCCTGCTGGTTTCGCAGGAAATCCTTCGTCTGGTCGGAGTCATCCTCACCGAACATGCGGCACTGACGAAGAAACTCGCCGGAATGCAGAAGGCCTTCCCGCAGGCTGCTGCCGACATCGCCGCGCAACTGGTGGAACTGATGCCCAAGCGCTTCATCGTCGGTATTCCCTTCGAGCGCCTGCAGCACTATCCGCGCTACCTCAAGGCCATCGGCTTGCGCCTGGACAAGGCGCGCAGCGACCCGGTACGCGACACGCGGCTGATGGCCGACTGGCAGGCGCTGGGCAAACCCTGGGAGCGCGAACGCAATGCCATGCTCAAGTCCGGCCAGGCGGGCGATGCCTTTCTCGACGAATTCCGCTGGCTGCTGGAAGAGCTGCGCGTGGCCCTGTTCGCGCAGGAACTCAAGACCTCGTCGCCGGTCTCGGTGAAGCGCCTGCAAAAGATGTGGGATGGTAGGCTGCACAAATAGACATGTTGCGAGGGC
>JAIOPW010000039.1 GCA_021413665.1 Rhodocyclales bacterium
ACCTGCACCCAGTAGCCGGCCTCGACCTTGCTGCCGGCTTCGGTGACTTCGGTGCGGATGCGATAGACGTCGTAATTGACATTGACGCCGTCGGCCACCGCCTGCTCGTGGCCGTATTCCATGACCAGGTTCTGGTTGAAAAAGCCGAAGGTCTGCTTGTTGGGCGTGGCGGTGAGGCCGATCAGGTAGGCGTCGAAGTAGTCGAGTACCTGGCGCCACAGCTTGTAGATGGAGCGGTGGGCTTCGTCGGTGACGACGATGTCGAAGCTCTCGATCGGGATGGCCGGGTTGTACTCGATCGGGGGCGCGTCGGCGAACAGCGATTCGACGCCCTCGGCGGAATGTTCGTCTTCCTCCTCGGGCAAGTCGCGGCCCTTGAGCATCGAGTACATGCGCTGGATTGTGCAGATGACGACGCGGGCGCTCTTGTCCAGGTTGTTGATGGTCAGGTGCTGGACGATGTATTCCTCGCCGAACTTGAAGTTGTTGTAGGGCGAGAGGTACTGGTCGAACTCCTTCTTGGTCTGGCGCCCGAGGTTGCCGCGATCGACCAGGAACAGCACGCGCCGCGCCCCGGCGAACTTGATCAACCGGTAGATGAAGCTGATCGAGGTGAAGGTCTTGCCGCTGCCGGTGGCCATCTGGATCAGCGCGCGCGGCTTGTTGGCGGCGAGGCTGGCTTCGAGGTTCCTGACCGCCTTGACCTGGGCCGGCCAGAGGCCGTCTTCGATCAATACCGGCATCTGCCGCATGCGGGCGAGGAAAGTGGTGGGTGGCGCATGCACGGCTTGCCCTTCGACAGGCTCAGGGCGAACGGAACCGTAATTGAGCCAGTCGGCCAGCATCTCTGGGCGGTGGAAGGCAAAGGTCGGCCTGGCGCGCGGTTCGGGATCGAGGCCCTGGGTGAAGTGGGTTTCGATGCCGGTCGATTCGTAGAGGAAAGGCAGCGGCCGGCGCCAGGCCGGCAGGCTGGCAGGCAGGCCGGCGGCGTAGCGCGCCGACTGGAACTCGACGCCGGAGAGCGTGGCGCCCTGCTTCTTGGCTTCGATGACCCCGGCGGCCTTGCCGTCGACGTAGAGCAGGTAGTCGGCGAAGCCGAAGCCGGATTCAAGCGGGAACTCGCGGATGGCGACGCCGCGCGCGGCATGGATGTTGGCCGCGGCCAGGTCGCACACGCGCCAGCCCGCTGCGGCGAGCAGCCGGTCGATTTCCTGCCGGGCCTGTTGTTCCGGTTGCGCCACGCTCTCCCCTGCTCCGCCGCCGAATTGATGACAACGGCAATGCTAGCACGCGCCGATGCCGCTAGAGCCTGTCCTTGCGCCGCCAGGCCTCGTCGAACAAGGCTTCCAATACCGGGTGGCTGCCGCGTAGGCCGGCGACCACGGCGGCGGCCCAGTCGAAATACTCGGCCTTGCGTTGCGCCGACCAGTCGGCGGGCGGCGACGCCGCAATGTCGCGCAGATTGCAGATCTTGTCGGCCAGCTTGACCAGCTTGGCGCGCGGCGAGGCATGGTGGGCGTGTTCGATCTGCAAGGCCTTGCGCTGCTGCTTGGGCAGCGCCTTGTCGTCGGTGACTTCCAGCACGACGCCGGCGATTTCATCACCGAAGGTCTGGCGCAGTTCGTCGGCGCTGGTGTCGGTGTCCTCGATGGTGTCGTGCAACAACGCGGCGCAAAGCACCACCGGGTCGGCGATGCCTGCCTCATTGGCCAGCACGGCGGCCAGGGCAATCGGATGATTGATGTAAGGCGAAGCGTCCGCGTCCTTGCGCCGCTGCATGCGGTGCTTGTCCGCCGCGAACTGTGCCGCCCTGATGACGATGCCGATATCGGTGTCGCTCATGTGCTTCTCCTCCCATTGACCGCTTTCAGGCGCTCGTCCAACCCGCCATCCAAACTCGCAAGGATAGCGCCAGGGACTGCGCCCCGGCGCCGACTGTCAGGACGCGAACTGCAGCCGCGAAAGGTGGGCGTAGAGCCCGTCCTGCCGAACCAGTTCGGCATGGGTGCCGGTCTCGACGATGCGGCCCTGGTCCATCACCACGATGCGGTCGGCGCGCTGGACGGTGGCCAGGCGGTGGGCAATGACCAGGGTGGTGCGGTTCTTCATCAGCTTTTCCAGCGCGGCCTGCACCAGGCGTTCGCTCTCGGCGTCGAGCGCCGAGGTGGCCTCGTCGAGCAGCAGGATGGGCCGGTCGGCGAGCAAGGCGCGGGCGATGGCGATGCGCTGGCGCTGGCCGCCCGAAAGACGCACGCCGCGTTCGCCGAGGTCGGTGTCGTAGCCCTGCGGCAGCGCGGCCACGAAATCGTCGGCATAGGCCGCGGCGCAGGCGGCGCGCACGTCCTCGGGGCTGGCATCGGGCCGCGCGTAGCGCACGTTCTCCAGCACGCTGGTGGCGAAGATCACCGCCTCCTGCGGCACCAGGGCGATCGCGCGGCGTACCGCGAGCGGGTCGGCCTCGGCCAGCGGCACACCGTCGAGCAGCAGGCGGCCGGACTGCGGATCGTAGAAGCGCAGCAGCAACTGGAACACCGTGGTCTTGCCGGCGCCGGAAGGCCCCACCAGCGCCACGCTTTCGCCTGGCGCGACCGTCAGCCGGAAGTCTTCCAGCGCCGCCGTGTCGGGGCGCGAGGGATAGCGAAAATTGACAGCCTCGAAGGCGATCTCGCCGCGCGGCCGCTCCGGTAGCGGCGTGGGCTGCGCCGGCACGGCGACGTCGGGCCGCGCCTCGAGCAGTTCCAGCAGGCGCTCGGTGGCGCCGGCGGCGCGCTGCAGGTCGCCCCAGGATTCGGACAGGGCGCCGACCGAACCGCCGACCAGCGCGGCATAGAAGACGAAGGCGGAAAGCTGGCCGGGCGTGATGCGGCCGGCCAGCACGTCGTGGCCGCCGACCCAGAGGATCAGCGATATCGCACCAAAGACCAGCACCAGCACCGCGGCGACCAGCGTCGCGCGGTTGCGGATGCGTGCCAGCGCGGTATCGAAGCCGCGCTCGATCAGGGCGCCGAAATCGCGCCGGTCGGCGGCTTCGTGGCCGTAGGCCTGGACGATGCGGATTTCGTGGATGGTCTCGTCGATGCGGTTGCCGAGGTCGGCCACGCGGTCCTGGCTGATGCGCGCGAAGCGCCGCACGCGCCGGCCGAACAACACGATGGGCGCAACCACCAGCGGCACGCCGCCCAGCACCAGCAGGGTCAGCTTGAGGTTGGTGGTGAACAGCATGATCAGGCCGCCGATCAGGATCAGCAGGTTGCGCAGCGCGATCGACAGGCTGGAGCCGACGGCGTTCTCGATCAGCGTGGTGTCCGAGGTCAGGCGCGAGATCACGGCGCCGGTGCGGCCGGCCTCGAAGTAGGACGGCGGCAGGGTCAGCAGGTGGTCGAAGACGCGCCGCCGCAGATCGGCCGTGACCCGCTCGCCGAGCCAGGAGACGTTGTAGAAGCGCGTGTAGGTGGCCGCCGCGAGCAGCGCGATGACGCCGAACATCAGCATCAGCGCGCGATCGAGCCAGGCCGGATCGCCGGCCGAAAAGCCGCGATCGATCACCGCGCGCAAGCCCTGGCCGACGCCGAGCATGGCCATGGCGGCCACCACCAGCGCGATGGCGGCGACGATGACGCGGCCGCGATAGGGCCGCAGCATGACGACGACGGCGCGAGCGGGAGTTTTCAGATCGGACATGGCGGGAAGGCGGTGGGAAGAGCAGGCATTCTATGCCCGGCCAAGGACACGGGACAGGACCGCGGGCGTCGATAGCCGCACACGAATCCCGCGTCTTGCCTACAATCCATCCCATGCCGAACCAAACCACCACCCGCCTGCGGGCCATCATCGACACCCTGGAAGCCGGGCTGGTCGAGCGACGCCAGAGCGTGCGGCTGTGCCTGCTGGCGGCGCTGGCCGGCGAACACAGCCTGTTCATCGGCCCGCCGGGCACGGCCAAGAGCGAACTGGCGCGCCGCCTGCACACGGTGTTCCGCGAGGGGCGCTACTTCGAGCGACTGCTGACGCGCTTCTCGGTGCCCGAGGAACTGTTCGGCCCGCTGTCGATCAGGGCGCTGGAAGAGGACCGCTACGAGCGGCACACCGACGGCTTCCTGCCCGATGCCTCGATCGCCTTCATCGACGAGGTGTTCAAGGCCAACAGCGCCATCCTTAACGCCCTGCTGACGCTGCTCAACGAGCGCGAATTCGACAATGGCGCGGGGCGCCAGGCCTGTCCGCTGATCAGCGCCATCGGCGCCACCAACGAAGTGCCGGAGGACGAAATCGCCGAGGCCTTCTTCGACCGCTTCCTGGTGCGGCTGCCGGTGGCACCAGTCAGCGCAGGCGGCTTCGGCGCCCTGCTCGATGCCGGCCGTGTGCGCGACTGGACGCCGCCGCCGGACGCACTGACGCTCGACGGCGGCGACCTCGCCCGCCTCGCCGCAGCTGCGGCCGCCGTGTCGCTGGCGCCGACTTTCGTCGCGGTGCTGGCGGAACTGCGCCAGCATTTCGCGACCCAGCCGATCCATGTCTCCGACCGGCGCTGGGTCAAGATCGTCTGGCTGCTGCGTGTGGCGGCCGCCTGTGAAGGACGCCCCGCCGTGGCGCTGTGGGACCTGCTGCTGCTGCCCTGGCTGACCGCCCCCGATGCGCCGCGCCAGACCGCCGTGGCCGACTGGCTGGCGGCACGACTCGGCGTGCGCGAGGCCTTTTCGCCGCTGCGCCTGACGCGCGTGGTGGCGGCCTTCGAAACCCAGCTCGACGCGGAGCTGAAGGCCAACGACCTCGACTACGACGAAGCAGGACGCCTGAAATTCTCGGCCAGCGAACTGGCCGACGAAATCGGCGACGCCAAGGGCGGCGCCGCGGCGCCGCGCATCAGTTACAGTCGGCGCCGGCGCTACGGCGAACTGCACATAGCGGCCCGGGTGCGCGAAGTGGATTCCCTTGTCGAACGCATCGCCGCCTATGCCGCGGAAATCGCGGCGCAGCGCGCAGAACTCGCCGCCTATGCGACGCAAAGCCTCTGGCTCGACCAGGAACTCACTGCGCGCGCCGCCGCCAACCTGGAAGCCACTGCGGCGGCGATCGAGGAGCTTACGCTGCGCGCCCGCGCCGTGCGGGCCGCCTTCCTCGCCCTGCCGCGCCTGGAAACGGACAACGGAAAGCTACCGGAGCCCGTGGCCCACGAAACGCTCGACGCGGCATGAGCAATTTACTGCCGCCCTCGCTGTTGTTCGCCGACGGCGAGCGCTGCCTGGCGACGCTCGACGGTTTGGCGCGCACGCTCTGGCTGGGTGGCCTGACCAATTCGCAGGGCAGCCTTGAGCCGCGCCTCGCCGCGCTGGCCGAACTGCGCCGGGAACTGTTCGGCGGCCGCCGCCCCGATCCCGACAACTGGTCCTGGCCGCCGCGCGAAATCGCCCTGCCGCTGGCCGCCGCCATCGTCCGCCTCGACCTGCCCGCCTACTGCGCTGGCAAGGACGAGCTGAGCGACACGGTGCTGATGAGCATCCTGTTCCACCTCGATTTCATCGTCGATTACCGCGATCGCGGCGCCGGCGAGGATGATGCGATCGCCATGGCGGTCGAGGCCTTCGCCTCGGAATGGCAACAGCATTGCGGCGAGATCGACGAACTGGTCGAAGTTTTCGGCATGGTGCCCGACGACTGTTCGCACCAGCGCTGGGACCAGATGCGCGGCCTGCTGCAATCCTCGGGCTGGCGAGAGGTGCTGCGCATCCGCCGCCTGCTGGCCGACCTGCCGGAACTGTCGCGCATCATCCGCGGCCTCGGTCGCTCGCGCCAGTCCGAGGAGGAGGACGAAGCCAGCCGCACCGTGGTCGAAGTCATGGAGCAGGCCGTCGCCCGGCGCGCCGAGGCGCGCAGCGTGCGCGTGCCAGACATGCCGGGCGAGACGCGCGGCATCCATCGTTCGGACCGCATCGCACGCATGCTGCCGGCCGAATCCATCCTGCTCGGCCACCCGCGCCTGCGCCTGGTCTGGCATGCGCGGCGCGCGGAACGCACCCTGCTGAGCTACGAGGACGACGACCGCATGACCGAGATCCGCCTGCATCAGGCCCTGGTCGCGCAACCGCGTCCGGGCCCGCAGGCCGGCAAGCGCGCCGAGCAGGGACCGATGCTGGTCTGCGTCGACACCTCGGGTTCGATGCAGGGCGGCGCCGAGGCGGTGGCCAAGGCCGTGGTGCTGGAGGCGATGCGCGCCGCCCATGCCCAGCGCCGGCCCTGCCACGTCTTCGCCTTCGGCGGCCCCGAGGAACTGCTGGAAATGGAACTGCCCGTCGACCGCGTCGGTATCGAACGCGTGACCCGATTCCTGGGCCAGGCCTTTCGCGGCGGTACCGACATCTGCGGGCCGCTGGAAGCGGCCATCGCCAAGCTCGAAGACTCGCACTGGCAACTGGCCGACCTGCTGGTGGCCAGCGATGGCGAATTCGGCGCCACACGCGAGGTCACCGCGCGCCTGGACGCCATCAAGCGCGACCTGGGCCTGCGCGTGCAGGGCGTACTGATCGCCGACCGCGAAACCGTCGGCCTGCTCGAAATCGCCGACCACATCTACCCGGTGCGCGACTGGCGCCGGTACGGCGGGATCAACATGGATGCACCGATTCCGACCCACCGCCTGACCGCAATGTTTTTTCCGGGCGCTTTGCGCAACGCAGCGAACCGTGATGCCACGGTCGGCGGTGTCGAGGCCTCGGCCGCCGTCCGCGCCGGCCGCCATCGCGACACCCCATGAGCTTCGCCGGCGAATACCTGGCGCAACTGGCGGCCTTCGCCGCACGCGCCCCGCTGCCGCGCGTGAAGGCCCTGCACCTGCCGCCGCCCGGGGGCGGTGCCGACGGCAAGGGCGAGTTCTGCGCGCTGGAACTCGACGACGGCTCGCTCGGGCTGTCCTACGTCCTGCTCGGCGACACCCTGGACCGCCTGCGCGGCGGCGGCGACGGCTCCAGGCTGATCGGCACCGATCCGCTGACGGTGGCGCGCCGTTATGCCAGCGCCGACTCTTGCGAAAAGACGATCGGCTTTGCCGCCGCCAATGCGCTGACCCGCTGCCTGTTCGATCGCGCCGGCTTCCGGCCGGACGCCAGCGGCGATTCAATCGGCCAAATGGACCCCCAACCGGGCGAGCAGATCGGCATGATCGGCCTGTTCCGGCCGCTGCTGGGACGCATCCTGCAAAGCGGCGCGCGGCTCACGGTGGTCGAACTGAAACCGGAACTGGCCGGCGAGGCGGACGGCTATCGCGTGACGCTGGATGCGAACGAACTCGCCGCCTGCGGCAAGGTGGTGTCGACCAGCACCCTGCTGCTCAACGACACCCTGGACCGCATGCTGGGCTGCTGTCGCAACGCGCACTGGTTCGCCATGGTCGGCCCCGGCGCCGGCTGTTTGCCCGACGCCCTCTTCTCACGCGGCGTGACCCTGCTCGGCGGCAGCTGGATCAGCGACGGCGCTGGCTTCATCGACGCCCTGAAGCGCGGCGAAACCACCAGCGCCTTCTCCGCCAAGTCCGCGCTGACCGCCGAACGCTATCCGGGTTTCGAAGCATTGCTGGATCGGGCCGCGTAAACGGCGGAAAGCCCGTTCGGCTTGCGCCGGAGCGGGCTTTCTGCTGCCTCTTTAGCGGTATTTGTAATGCGCCCGCAAGCTGTGACTCAAATCGGCGCTGCCCGTCAGGGCTGGAGCCCGGAAGACTCCTGATTTTGGGGTGAAACGCTACATCGCGATTG
>JAIOPW010000438.1 GCA_021413665.1 Rhodocyclales bacterium
CAGCGGCAGTGCCAGTTTCCGTTCGTGCGCCAGCTGCGCCAGTTGCTGCCGCACCAGCGGCGCATCGGCCTCGTTCAGCGGCGGCGCCCGGAGCAATTGCTGCAGCAGGTGTGGCGACAGGTTCGATTGCAGCTCGCCGACGACTCCGGCGGCGGCGTCCAGGTAGAACGGCGGCACTCCGGGAATCATTTGCAGGGACGGCGGCAGATCGAAGCCCAGTTGCTGGAGGCCGTAAGGATTGTGGGTCCAGCTCAGATCGAGCGGCCTGGGGTCGCCCGACCGCAGCGGCAGCTCGACCAGTCCGGCAAGATACAGCCGGCCGGTGCCCAGCGCCAGGCGCAGCAACAGGGTGCCGGTCTCGCCGACGAGGTCGACCGCTTCGTTGTAGAAATAGCCGCCACCCGCCTGCAAGGCGAGGAACAGGCGCAACGGCGCGATGTCGTCGTCGAGGATGAACTCGCGGTGGCTGCGCGAACCGCCGAGGTCAAACGCCTGCGGGCGGTAAATCACGGGCTTGCCAAAGCCCCCCTTCTTCTGCGGGCGACTCTTGCCCAGGCTCAGGCTGGCCGGATTTCCCGGCTGCAACAGATACACCACCCGTGCCTGGGACGACTTTGCCGCCGCCGGGCTGGCCTCGGCATCGAGCGAGCCCAGCCAGTCGAGGGTTGCCGCACTGGGTTCGGGATAGTCGCCCTCATGCCTCCCCGGCGCGCCCTGAGGCCGGGAGAAGCCGCCCATGTCCGTCGACTGTTCCAGCGCCAGCAGGACAGCGACCACGTGCTTGCAGTTCTCGCGCATGGGACACATGCAGGAGTTGTCGACGTCGACGATCGCGCCGCCGGCATCCGCTTCCAGCCAAAGATCGACCTCATAAGGCTGCTTGCGCGTGCCCTGAACCTCGGCCTCGACATGAATTTCCCCCGGCGCGCGCTCGACACGCCTGATCCGCACCCGCCCCTGCGCAGCGTAGGCTCGGCCGCGTTGCAGGGTGCCAGGATCAACCCGCCCGGACAAGCCGCTCGGAACATCGCTATCGGAAATCAGGTTTGTCGCCATTCAGCACAGGAAATATCGGAAATTCGTGGGTCGACGACCTTAGCACATGCCGCCCCCCGCGTCCCGTCGATCAACAACAGATACAGGGCAATCGCATGAATGCAGGAAGCTTCGTCTCCTTTCCCTTCAAGGGGGACGCCGGGAGGGGGATTGGGGAAAGAATGGACGTTTCTTGCGCGTGTTCCGCCCCATTCCCACCTCGGCCCTCCCCTTGACGGGTGATCGCCGTCGCACCCGCGCCGACTTTCAGGTTCCAGCCAGACTGGATAGCGTGCTCCGTCGCGCGTATAGATACTAACCACACCCAATGCCGTTGCTTTCCTGCAACTCACTGATCGAGCGGTATTTTTGCAAGGAGAAATTTGGGCATGGATTTTGTATGATGTATCTGACAAACTTCATACCGCCTACCCCCTACCGAGGCCACTTTCATGGACCTGCCCAACGACTGGATCGCACTGCTCGCCCTGGTTTTCATCCTCGGCGCCAAGCACGGCCTTGATGCCGATCATCTGGCGACGATCGACGGCCTGACACGCTACAACCTGCGTATCGCCCCTCGCCGCGCCCGCTGGTGCGGTTCACTCTTCTCCGTCGGTCACGGCGCCGTCGTCATGCTGATCGCATTCGGCGTAGGCGTGGCCTCGACCGCATGGCAGGTCCCGGAGTGGATGGAAGACCTCGGCACCTGGATTTCGATCGCCTTCCTGACACTGCTCGGCGTTCTCAACCTGCGCGCGGTACTGGCGGCCCCAACCGGCGACATGGTCGCCACCGTGGGCCTCAAGGCCGGCCTGCTGCGACGCCTGCAAGCCACTTCGCATCCGCTGGCGATTGCCGCCGTGGGCGCGCTGTTCGCGCTTTCCTTCGATACCATGAGTCAGGCCGCACTGTTCGCCGTTACCGCCACCCGGCACGGCGGCGCCGGTCACACCCTGGCACTCGGCCTCGCGTTCACGGCCGGCATGCTGCTGGCCGACGGCGCCAACGGTCTGTGGATTGCCAACCTGCTGCGTCGCGCTGATCACCGCGCCCGCATCGCCTCCCGCGTGATGGGGCTCATGGTGGCCGCCATCAGTCTTTCGGTCGCGGCCTTCGGCTTGGCGCGCTGGCTGCGCGCCGATGTGTCGCAGTGGTATGAAGGCAGGGAATTGCTGGTCGGTGGCGGCGTCATCCTCCTGCTGGCCGGCAGCTTTGCCATCGGCAACTGGATGGCACGAAGTTCGCGCCTGGCAACCGCCGACTGACCGCTCCCGCTTCAGGTCTTGAAGCGCGACACCGAAGCCCTCAGATCCCCCGCAAGGGCGTCGAGTTCGCCCGCGGTCGAGGTGTTCGACTGCGCCGCAAGCTGGTTGCGCTCGGCGATGCGCGCAATTTCCTCGATGCTGATGGCGACCTGGCGGATGGCCGCATCCTGTTCGCGCAGCGCATCTGAAATGGCCTGCACCTCGGTCGCCACGCCGCTCGAGCCCTGATCGATCCGCGTCAGCGCGGATTCGGTTTCGCCCACCAGTTGCAGGCTGGCATCCGCCTGCTGGTTCGCCTGGTTCATGGCGCCGACGCTGTTCTCGACGCCGGCCTGCATGGTGGCGATCAGGCCGCCGATTTCGCCGGTCGCCTTGGCGGTGCGCTCGGCCAGCTTGCGCACCTCGTCGGCCACTACGGCGAAACCGCGTCCCTGTTCGCCGGCGCGCGCCGCCTCGATCGCGGCATTGAGGGCGAGCAGGTTGGTCTGCTCGGCGATTTCCTGGATCACCTGGACGATGCCACCGATCTGCTGCGACGAGGCGCTCAATGCCGTGACGCTGTCGGCGGAACTGCGGATCAGGTCGGCGATCTCCCGCATGTTGCTCACCGCCGTCGCCATCACGCGCATCGCCGCCACGGTGTCGGTGCGCGAGGCTTCGACCATGCGCGCCGCGTTGTCGGCGTTGGCCGCGGTCTCGCTGACGCTGACCGAGGCCTGTTCGACCGCAGCCACCACCGCCGCCGTGGCATCCGACTGCGATGCGGAGCTCGAATGCATCTGTCGGCTGGATTCGGCCAGGCCATGCGCCGCCGCCGTGATGCGATCGCTTGAAAGCTTCATGTCGGCGACGATCCGGCGAAAGGCGTGCATCAACTGATTGAAGGCGTGGCCGGCGCGTATCAGTTCGGCCGGCCCTGTTTCGGGCACGTCGCGGGTAAAGTCGCATTCACGGATGGCGAATTCCGCAACCTCGACTTCCGCCTGCAACGGCTTTGCCACGCCGGCTGAAATCCACAGCGATGCAAACGCCACCAGTGCCACGGCGACAACGGACAGCAGGATGTAGCCATACAAGCCCTGCCTGCCGCGCACGACAATGCCTTCCGCCGTCGCGGCGATGCCCCGCGTGACGAGGTTCTCGGTTTCGTGGAGGGCGTCGATTTTCTTGCTGATGGTGGCGAACCAGTGGGCGGGATCGGTCTCGAAGGCGCCGCTGACCGATTTTTCGATCAACACGTCGCGCAGGCGTTGCACTTCCTTCGCCGCCGCGCCCTCCAGACCGCCCTGCAAGGATTTGCGCTCGGCATCGCCGGCCGTACCGCGGAAGATGTCGAGATAGGCATCCTGACGATTGACCCGCTCCAGGATCGCGCGCAGGCGTACCGGCTCCACGGCATTGGCGGCGAACACGGCGGTGACCATCGCCCGCTCCTGTCCGGACTGCTCCTTGGCCCGCACCAGCGCCAGATAGGCGGTAGCCTGCCGCACCACCAGCGGACTGGCGCTGAACTGGCCGCTGGTGCCGATGACGTCGATCAGCGTGGCAATGGTGCCGGTGTAGGCGGCGATCTCGTCGGCAACACTGATATCCATCTTGTCGGCGCGTACCCGCACACCATTCAGCGCGTCCAGCCGCTCCTGCGCCCTGGCCACCGCTGCGGCCAGGGCCGGTGCCGCCAACTGACCCGAACTCCGGGCTTCCGCGGCGTACCCAAGCTGCTTGCCGTCGGTGTTCTTGCGGACGCCAGGCAGCACATCGGCGAACTTCGCCCCCTTCGATTGCAGGAAGCCGGCGGTCGAGCCTCGCTCGATCTGCAGGGTATGAATCAGATCGCCGGCGGCGACCGCGACGCGCAGCACTTCCTGGGTCACGGTGGCGCTGTGGTAATCGTCATAGGCGTTGCGGATCAGGTTGATGGCCGTCACCGCCAGCGCCAGCATCGGCACCATGACGAGGAACAACAGGCGCTGCCGTATCGTTGTGGCTTTCATCGTGAACTCCTCGTTGCCATCCGTGCGCCCGGGGT
>JAIOPW010000439.1 GCA_021413665.1 Rhodocyclales bacterium
TGGCGTTGATCGGCACCACGACCAGGCCCGCATGCCAGCAGGCGAACATCAGTTCGAGATAAGCGGGGCAGTTCTTCATGACCAGCCCGACGCGGTCACCGGGTTTCAAGCGTTGCGCCAGCCCGGCGGCAAGGCGACCGACGCGGCCAGCCAGTCCGGCGTAGTCCGCCTGGACACGGTCGCCGAGGGCCAGCGCGGGCCGTTGCGGATGGACGCGTGCGGCGCGCAGGAGCAGGTGGGCGATGTTCATCTGCGCGGTGGTTCCGGCTCAGATTGTTGGCGGTGCGGAACGCGCCAGGCTCGGCGCCATCAGCGCGCCACAGAACACCATGAAATAGAGCGCAAAGGCGGCCGCCCACAGGACGGCGGCGATCGCGATTGTCGCGTTGTCGAGTCCATGCACTGTCGCTGCCAGCCGCAGCAAGGCGGCGGCGAACATCAGGGCATAGGCAACGTGCATGGCCCGCGGCACGATCAGCGGCCGACCCGTGTGGCGCAGGCTGACACGCGTCATCAGTCCCAGCATCATCAGGCCGAGGCTGCCGACAGTGAAGGCGTGCAGCCAGGCGGCCTCGGGCACCATGCCGGTAAGGGCGGCGGCGGCCTTGAGCGCGAAGGCCACTACCAACCAGGCGAAGCCGAGGTGCATCACCAGCAACAGCGGCACGTCGGCCACGCGCCAGCCCTGCCAGCGGGCGCAGCGCCAGGCATGGAGCAGGGTGCAGATCAGCGCCGCGCTGCCCGTCCAGCCCGCCGGAGCGGCGGCGAGGTCAAAGGCAGCAAGCAGAATCACCGCACCGGTGGCGGCGATCTCCAGCGCCATGTTGAACGGCGCCTGATCGCCGCGGCCTGTTTCACGCAGGGCGTTGCCGGTGAAGATCGGGGCCAGCACGCCGCCTTTGAGCACGTAGAGCACGACGAAGGCGTAGATCGCCAGGCGCAGTGCATGCCACGCCTGCAACTCGTTCCCTGCACCGATGCCTTGGTAATAAGCCAAATTGCCGGCAAACAGTGCCACCAGGATGGGCAGCAGCAGCAGGTAGAGCCGGTTCCGCGCGCGCAGCAGCTGCGGCAAGAGCATCAGGATCGCGCTGGGAAACAGCAGGCTGTCGATCAAGGCCGGCAACGGCGTCGGCAGCCAGGGCGCGGTCCAGAAGGCAATGCGTCCGGCCAGCCACAGCCCGACCAGCAGTATGAGCCGTTGCCCGTTGATTTCCTCGGTGCCGGCCCAGCTCGGCAATGCGGTCAGGACGACGCCGCTGATGATCGCAGTGGCGAACCCGTAGATGAATTCGTGGCCGTGCAGCAGCTTCAGCGAGACGCCGCCGGGTGCCTGGCTCCAGAAGCCAAGATAGGCGCCCAGCCATGCGGCCATCAGCAGCGGTGCATACAACGCGCCAAGGAAGTAGAAGGGGCGGAAGGGGCTGGCCCAAAGTGGCGAGATGGTCAAAGTCCTGGCAGGCTGGTTGGCGTGGTGGCAATAGTGTTACAGGTGGAACGAGGTTTGCACATTGGCCTGATTGCCTCAGCGAGGAGGCCGAATGTCCGCCGGATTGCGGAAGGCGTCCGGACGACGGGGCGGTGAACCCGGAGGCAGGTTTCCCCG
>JAIOPW010000094.1 GCA_021413665.1 Rhodocyclales bacterium
CCCGCGTCGAGGCTGTTTTCCAGCAGTTCCTTGAGCACCGACGCCGGACGTTCGACCACCTCGCCGGCCGCTATCTGGCTGATCAGGAGGTCCGGCAGCGGCTTGATGATTCCCATGGGGCGCAATTATCGCTGGGATACCGTCCCCGCACCACAGGTTCGGGGACATATCGCCAGGATACCGTCCCCTCACCATCGGTTCGGGGACATATAGCTTCCGGTAAAATTGCGCCTTTCCCTGCCTGATCGCGTCCACGTGGAATTTCTTGCCCAGTTCATCGACATCGTCCTGCACGTGGATAAGTACCTGGCCGGGTTGCTGGCACAGTACGGCACCTGGATTTACGCCATCCTCTTCGCCATCGTGTTTTGCGAGACCGGCCTGGTGGTTACACCCTTCCTGCCCGGCGATTCGCTGCTCTTCGTCGCCGGCGCGCTGGCTGCCACCAGTGGCGGCAGCTTCGACATCAACATCGTGATCGCCGTTCTGCTTTCCGCCGCGATCCTCGGCGACAACACCAACTACTGGATCGGGCGCTGGGCCGGCAAGCGTATCCTGGCCTGGGGCGAGGGTTCCCGCTATTTCAACCGCAAGGCCTTCGACATCACGCACGCCTACTACGAGCATCACGGCGGCAAGACCATGCTGGTGGCGCGCTTCATGCCCTTCGTGCGGACCTTCGCGCCCTTCGTCGCCGGCGTCGGCAACATGAGCTACCCGCGCTACTTCGCCTTCGACCTGGCCGGCGCGGTGCTCTGGGTCTTCTCGCTGTGCCTGGCCGGCTACTGGTTCGGCAACCTGCCCTGGGTCAAATCCAACCTCTCACTGATCATTTTCGGCACCATCGGCCTCTCGCTGGTGCCGCTGTTCCTCGCCTGGCTGCGCCAGCGCATGGCGGCCAGGGCGTCCTGAGCATGCAGCGGGCGGCGACCGCGCTGATGCTGTTGCTGCTCGGCGGCTGCGCCCAAACCGGCGCCCAGTTAGGCAACACGGGTCGCGCCGTCGGCGATTCGGTGGCCGGCTTCGATCCCAAGCAGATCGGCAAGAGCGACGTCGACCGGGTCGCCGACCTGCATCGCCGCGAGATATTCGCCAGCGTGCGGTTGCTGGCGGAAAAGCTCTACCGGCGCAATCCGCGCGAGTGGAAAAAGGGCGGCCACGCCAGCATCGAGGCGGCGCTCGATCGCCTGCTCGATCCGCGCACCGGTTGGCGTCTGGCCGAGACCGGCGACAAGCGCGGCACCGACTCCATCCTGCTGGCGCTCGGCGCCGACTTCACCGGTGACCGCGTCGCCGCCTTCATCGCCGGGATGGGCGGCATGCTGAATGCCGCCTTCGATGAAAAGACGGAGTTCTTCATGCTCGACGACCTCGATCCGCAGAAGCTCTACAACAGCGCGCGCAATCTGGAAATCGCGGCCTGGAAGCTGGCCAACGCGCGCGACGCCGGCGGCACGCTGCTGCTGCTCTCCAATGAGATGGCCCAGGGCGCGCAGTCGGCCAACCTAAGCTTCGAGCGCGAATTCGGCAAGATGATCGGCAACCTCGACCTGCTCTCGCGCCTTATCGCCGACAAGGGCAATCGCACCATCGCCCGGGTCGCCCAAAGCGTGGCTACGGCCGTCTTCCTTCCGGTGATGGCGCTGCGATGAAGCGCTATGTCATCCTCATTTCCGGCCGCGGCAGCAACATGGAGTCACTGCTCGACGCCGGCCTGCCGGGAAGCTGTGCCGCGGTGATCAGCAACAAGCCCGACGCGACGGGGCTGGCCGCCGCCGCAGGGCGCGGCATCGCCACCACCGTGATCGACCATCGCGGCTTTGCCTCGCGCGAGGATTTCGATGCCGCGCTCGCGACCGAGATCGAGCGCCACGCGCCGGACCTGGTGCTGCTCGCCGGTTTCATGCGCATCCTCGGCGAGCGCTTCGTGCGTCGCTTCGAAGGCCGCCTGTTGAATATCCATCCCTCGCTGCTGCCCGCCTTCCCCGGCGTCAGGACCCACGCCCAGGCGCTGGCTGCGGGCGTGCGGCTGCACGGCTGCAGCGTGCATTTCGTCACGCCGGCCCTCGACGGCGGGCCTATCGTCGCCCAGGCGGCGGTGCCGGTGCTGGCCGGCGACGACGAGGCCAGCCTGGGCCGGCGCGTGCTGGCGGAGGAACATCTGCTCTATCCCCGTGTCGCAGGCTGGTTCCTCGAAGGCCGCCTGCGGCTGGTCGACGGCCGCGCCCGGCTGGATGGCGAGGCCGCGGTCGCCGGCGCCTTGCACGCGCCGCAAGCCGGCTGAACGTGGCCCGGGTCCGCAATCGACCATGCCCCTCCTGATCGCCTTCGCCGCCTCGATGGCGCTCCACGTCGCGGCACTGCTCGGCCCCGGCTGGAACCTGCCGGGCACCAACGAGCCCGAGCCGCCAGCGACGATCGACGCGGTGCTGGCCAGGCCCGCGCCGCGCCCCGAAGCCGTCCCGGCCACCCGGCCGGCGCCGAAGCCGCCGGCCAGCCAACCCGCAGAGTGGCCGCGTCCGCAGCCCGCGCTTGCGGCCGCTGCGCCCGATGCGGCACCCGCTTCCGCGCCGGCGGCATCGAGCGCGCAACCGGTCGCCGCTCCGCCAGCGCCGACTGTCGCGGCAGCGGCGCCCATCCGCATCGCCCTGCCGGCCAAGGGCCGCGTGCGCTACATCATCACGCGCGGCGAAGGCGGCTTCGTCGTCGGCCAGTCGGTCCATACCTGGGAACAGGATGGCTTCACCTACAAACTGCAGAACGTGACCGAGACCACAGGCCTGGCCGCGATCTTCAAGCCGGCGCGCGTGGTGATGAGCAGTCGCGGCGAGGTCACGGCGGAAGGCCTCAAGCCCCTGGAGTTCCGCCATGAGCGGGTCGGCGGACTCGACACCGCCGCATTCGACTGGGCGCGCCGCATCGTCGCCTACGCGGGGCGCGAGGACCCCGTCGTCGCCGGCGCGCAGGACATGCTCTCGATGTATTACCAGGCGGTGCTGCTGGCGCCGAAGAGCGGCGCGGTGGACATGCCCATCGCCACCGGGCGCAAACTGGAACGCTTCCGCATCGAAGTGCTCGGCGAAGAAGTCGTGGCGCTGCCGACGGGCGAGCGCCGGGCCATGCACCTGAAGACCCTTAGCGGCAACGACAGCATCGAATTGTGGCTGGCGGTCGGCAAGGATGCCGATACGCGCGGTCTGCCATTGAAAATCCGTTTCACCGACCGCAAGGGCGAAATCTTCGACCAACTGGCCGACGACACCGACATCCAGGAAAAGCAATGACCACGAAAAGACCGAGGGCGCAGGACAGGAGCCGGTCGCCGGCCGGGGGCGAGACGACGCCGGTCGCCGACGGCCTCGCCGCCGACCTGCTGAACGCGGCGGTTGCCGCCACCGCACAATTGCTGACCTTCACCCAGCCAGCCGACGCCGCGCTCTCGGCCTTCTTCCGCGCCCGCAAGAGCGGGGCGAAGGACCGCGCCTTCATCGCCGAGACGGCCTATGCCGTGCTGCGCCGCAAGCGCCTGCTGGAGCGCCTGGCCGCCTGCGGGCCGAACCTCGAACCGGCCTTCCTGGCGCCGGGCGCGACGCCGAAGCGGGCGCCCAGGACGCCCGGCGCGAGGCGCATCTCGCCGCGTGAACTGGTGCTGCTGTCGCTGTCGCGCGTGCGCGGCATGTCGCAGCGCCAGCTCGAAGGCGCGCTGCTGCCGGGTGAGGCCGAATGGCTGGCGGAGATCCGGCGCCAGCCGGAACCCGAGCTCACCCTGGCCGAGCAACTCGACTTTCCCGACTGGCTGGTCGAGCGCCTGGCGTCGCGCATGACGCCTGAAGAACTGCTTGCCCTGGCCCGCGCGTTGAACACGCCGGCGCCGCTCGACCTGCGCGTGAACACACTGAAGGCCGAGCGCGATGGCGTGGTCGCGCGCCTCGCCGCCGACGGCATCGTCGCCACGCCCTGTCCGTATTCGCCGCTGGGCCTGCGCCTGAAGACCAAGCCCTACCTGCAGAAGCATCCGGCCTACCTCGACGGCAGCATCGAGGTGCAGGACGAGGGCTCGCAACTGCTCGGCTACCTGCTGGCGCCAAAGCGCAGCGAGATGGTGGTGGATTTCTGCGCCGGCGCCGGTGGCAAGACGCTGATCCTTGGCGCGATGATGCGCTCCACCGGACGGCTGTATGCCTTCGACGTTTCCGACAAGCGCCTGGCGAAACTCAAGCCGCGCGCCGCCCGCGCCGGCCTGTCCAACGTGCATCCGGCCTGCCTCTCGGGCGAGAACGACACGCGCGTCAAGCGGCTGCAGGGCAAGGCCGATCGCGTGCTGGTCGATGCGCCGTGTTCGGGGCTCGGCACCCTGCGCCGCAACCCCGACCTCAAATGGCGCCAGTCGCCGCAGAGCGTGGACGAGCTGAGCGTCAAGCAGGCCGCCATCCTCGCCGCTGCGGCGAAGCTGCTGCGCCCCGGCGGCCGGCTGGTGTACGCCACCTGCAGCATCCTCGCCGAAGAGAACGAGGACATCGTCAGTGCTTTCCTCGCCACCCATGCCGACTTCCATCGCCTGTCGGCGCAGGAAGTGCTGGCCGCGCAGGGCATCGTCATCGACTGCGGCGAGGACATGCGCCTGTCACCGCAGAAGCATGGCACGGACGCCTTCTACGCCGCCGTGCTGGAACGCGCCAAATGAGACGGCTGCTCGCGGCGCTGCTGCTCTGCCTGACAGTCGGCGCTGGCGCTACGCCGCTGCCGGCGACGGGCACGGTCGAAGTGCTGTTCACGCCCTGGGACGACGCCGAGGGCGCCATCGTGCGCGCGCTGGGCGAAGCAAAAACGAGCATCCATGTGCAAGCCTACCTGCTCACCAGCCGCTCGATCGCCCAGGCCTTGCAAGCGGCACAGGCGCGCGGCGTCGCGATTGAAATCCTCGCCGATCGCGAGATGCTGGAAAAGAGCGACAAGTCCCTGCTGCCCATGCTTGCCGGCGGCGGCATCCCGGTCTGGCTGGAAACGCGCTACGCTGCCGCCCACAACAAGGTGCTCCTGATCGACGTCGGCCAGGCCGACGCCTTCGTCATCACCGGCAGCTACAATTTCTCATGGTCGGCGCAGGCGCGCAATGCGGAAAACCTGCTGATCCTGCGCGGCAATCCGGCGCTGGTGCGGCGCTATCTGGAAAACTGGCAGCGGCATCGGGGCGAGGCGGAAAAAATGAGCGGAGCACGTTGAGATGATGGAAAAGGAGCTTGCCAGCCTCTGGCGTGAAGTCCTTGTCGATCTGCGCGAACCTGACCTGGTCTGGCAGTTGCTTGCGCTGGCTGCCTGCCTGTTGCTGGCCAAGCTGGGCGAGCGCCTGGTGCCCGGCCGCCATGTCGGCGACGGGCGGGCCTGGGAACTGGGTCGCGGCGGCCTGAAGCGCCTCGCCTTCCCGCTGCTGGCGCTGGTTCTGGTGCTGATTGCGCGCCCCCTGGCGCAGCAGTGGATTCATGTGACATTGTTTTCGCTGGCCTTGCCGCTGCTGTCTTCGCTGGCGGTGATACGTGTGGTGTTCTACGTGCTGCGCCTGAGCTTTGCCGAAGCCATGTGGCTGGTTCAGTTCGAGCGCGTCTTTGCCGCGCTGGTCTGGATCATTGTCGCCCTGCACATCACCGGCCTGCTGCCGGAGGTGATCGACGTGCTGGAATCGGTGAAGTTCAGCACCGGCAAGCAGAAGCTGACGCTGTGGAACGTGCTGCAGGGGCTCGGCGCGGTATTGGTTGCCGTCCTGCTCGCGCTCTGGTTTTCCAGCGCGATCGAGGCGCGTCTGCATGCCGCGGAAGGGCTCGACAACAATCTGCGGGTGGTCCTCGCCCGGCTGTCCAAGGCGCTGCTGATCCTGCTGGCGGTGCTGATCGGCCTGCCCATGGTCGGCATCGATCTCACCACGCTCTCGGTATTCGGCGGCGCGCTCGGCGTCGGCCTCGG